>QKJV01000343.1 GCA_003249165.1 Desulfobulbaceae bacterium
AATCCTTCCGCCACTTATTTTGTTGTTTGGACAGAGTCCAAGCCATGAACAAAAATGGTTTGCAGAAGGAAACTTTGAAAGGTCCGGCCCTATTTCGGCAAAAATAGTTTGGGCAGTCAGAACACTAATCCCGTCAATTTGAGTAAGGTCGGTACCGAAAACACGATACAGGTGGGAGCGTAAATCGAAATTAGGTTCATTGCCGGTGGGCTTCTGTTTTTTTGTTCGCGGCGCTGGAGTGGTATCGTCTGGGTCAATACGAGACTCAAATTCAATAAGGTACGCTTCAATCTCGTGGTCACAAGCTCTGATCATTTCCTGGTAATGCCGGTATGATTGTAGCGCTTGTTTTAAAGTAAAAAGATGTTCGGGAAGATAATCTCCCTCTAAAGATTTTTCGATGATATCCGCAGAAGCCTTAATTCTTCCATGCCTGAGATTTGCAAGTTTTTTGGGGTTACGTTCCCCTGCAAGGATGGCATCAAGAATGGCAAGTCCAGTCAGGCCGGTAATATGTCTTATGACATTGTGGATTTGCAAGTTCATCTGCGTAAGGGATTTATGGATATGCTGAACATGAGTAGAGGCTATCTTTATCATGCTGTCGCGATGCCGGAGCAATGATCGGATGGCGCAAACATCTTGGGTTGGGCGGTATGAGCCACGCAATAACCCGACGGAATGAAGGTATTGTAGCCACTGGCAATCTTGCACATCTGTTTTACGGCCAGGAACATTTTTCACATGGCGCGCGTTAACGAGGAGGACGTCAAGACCATAAGCTTCAAGAATCTGGAAAATAGGAATCCAGTAGACGCCAGTGGATTCCATTGCTACAGATTTGATTTTGCATGACTGAAGCCATTTGGCAGCTTTATGAAGGTCTTGTGTGAACGTGTCATAGCAACGTACAGTCTCAGGCGCACGATTATCATCAGGGATAGCGATGTAAATTGCTGTAGCTCCGACATCAATCCCAGCAGCATCTGGATGGATTTGCTGTAACATTTTAACTGGCTTGTTCTTTTTACTCTGTCGTGTTCTGGCCATCATTACCTCCCAAAGCGAGACGATGGCCGAATCGTGCAGGTTAATGTATTCTTCCAAACGGGATAGACGCCAACTGATGACGGCTTCACCAATAATTTCAACACGAGATCCGGAGCCACGCTGATTAACGGGTTATCCAATGAGGACGACACCAATAAATTTCCGGCTTACTTCCATCACCTTTGGGCAAAATGTAAACACTGAAGCGGGTTGACATAGGTTATTCTATAAATTTTACTCGGCTACGCCCGGGTGGGACGCTGATTACCACTAAAGCTCAGCTAGCCTTTTTTTGAGGGGGTATCACTATATGAGTACCTAGGCATGTCATACTTACCTAAAGTCAACAAGGAGGTATGGTATGGCCAGCAGAAGCGATATTCACTTTCAACCAGGTGTCAGTTTGATTGAATTTCAATGTCAATATGGGACAGAGGAGCAATGCCGCGAGCATCTTTTTAGTCTCAAGTGGCCCAAGGGGTACCGTTGCCCTAAATGTGGTCACAATCTCTGCTATTTCATTGAATCTCGCTCCTTGTACCAATGTAGAGCTTGTCGCCACCAGGCATCTATCCTGGCAAATACAATTTTTTCATCAACCAAGCTCCCTTTAACCACCTGGTTCCTCGCAATTTACCTGGTAAGCCAATCCAAAGAAGGCTTTGCTTCCCTCAAGCTGCGACGTTTCTTAGGTATTTCTCAAACTGCTGCAATGCGTATCAAACATAAACTCCAGATGGTGATGAAAAAGGCCGATGACCGAAGACCTCTGCGAGGATTTGTTCAAATTGACGATGTTTATTGGGGTGGCAAACGTCCTGGCGGTAAACGCGGCCGTGGTGCTGAAGGGAAAACGCCCTTCATTGCTGCCCTCCAGCGCAATGACAAAGGTCACCCCATTTTCATACGATTCAGCCGTGTTGGAAGTTTTAATAGCTCCGAAATGCTCAGGTGGGGACAAAAGCACCTTAAGCCGAGCACACTTGTCATCTCCGACGGCCTCGCCTGTTTTAAAAGCTTAAAAAATATTGGCCACTTCCATATCTCGGCAATAACAACAGGACGGTATAATTCTCCTGATTTCACGTTATTCGACTGGCTGAATACAGTCATAGGCAATGTTAAAAACAAGATCATAGGGACCTATCACGGCATGGATCACAGACACTTGCCTCGTTACCTCGGTGAGTTTTGTTTCCGCTTCAATAGGCGTTTCAAGCTTGATAGGTTGTTGAGTTCCCTCATTTACTACTCGTCACAAATTGGCCCAATCCCGGAGCGTCAACTTCGGCTTGCTGAGGATTGGTGGTAATCAGCGTCCCACCCGGGCGTAGCCGAGTAAAATTTTGCTACTATCAAATTTTCTACAAATACAATATGTTATAATTTTGATAGTTGGAAGATTTTTGTTTACACCCAAGGAGGTGACCATGAAAACCATAGGCCGCATCGACAAACTGCCTGACCATCTGTCTGTGTTCATCCGGGAGACATGCCCCTGGATGCACGAAGGGTGAGGGAAGGTCTGAATGCGGACTGCTAAGCGAGGGAGGTGAAGAGGGTGCACCACCTTTACCCCTTTTCACGGGCCGAAAATTAAAAACGGGGTTTTGGCCCCAAGCATCGAACCTCATGCCGTATACAGCGGTGTGGGGATTTTTTTTCGTTCATAGGAGGTGACTAGGAAGACCATCAGCAGTGCCGACCAGCTGCCTGACCCGCTTGCCGAGTTCATCCAGGAAGCATGCCCCTGGATGGGTGATGGCTTTGAGGTCGGCTATATCTTCGTCCTGGATGATGAAGACATTAGGACGACAACCATCAACCCAATACCCAAGGAGGAATACTTGCAGATCGATCTCGCCACATTTGATCTCTGGGAAGCACCAGCAATCCAAGATCAAGTAACCGGCTCCTGGAACGTGGTGGCCATTCTCGGTCAAGAATTCGGATGCACAGTGTTTATGTCCGATGCATTCGTAAACTCCATCCCTGAACTACAGAGGAGATTGGAAGAAATGCGACAATGAAAACACAACACATAACTGGAAGCTAGAGGCCTGTGTCCACATCGGATGCAGGCCTTTTTTTCATTTCTACAGAAGGAACAACATGAAAACGACCTACAGCGGCGAGTGCCCGAGGCTTAGTAAAGGAATTCTGTTACAGGGTTTCCACTCAGATGCCACTACCGACTTGCAATTCAGCTTTGGGTAGGTCGGTAGTGCATCCGTTCGGGTGCACCCTTACTGACTGATAATAAACAGTTTCTTTCCAGATGATCCGGATTGCAAGTTTTTGGGGACTCACCCAAGCGTGACTGGATGAGTACTGTGTCAGGTCATGTTTTCATGATTAACTTGACAAAAAACGTATTCCAATCATATAGGAGATGGTTTGAACTCATTGACGGCTGAAGTAAAAGCTGATTCATCAACGGATGCGAAAATGCGAACGAGTAAGATTAAAATTAAATATATCATTCGATTACAGACTGTTCTAATTATTTTTTACGTTCTCCTGTCTGGGCTGTTCATTCCCAGGGAAATTAGGGCGGACTTCAATGAGGAACAGACCAAGCTTCAGGTTCTGCAATCTTTAAACCTGGTTGCAGTCTCTTTGACCCATATCATGACGTATAATGACAAGGTGGTTCTTGACCAGGAATACAATACCATCATCAATAACTTGAATTTGAGCAATATTCCTGATGCCGACATCATTACATTGCTCCAGGAACTTATGGACTTGCTCACAAGTTCGAAGATTCAGGATCATGATAGGGAATATATCTTGACCCGCTTCGATAAAAATGTCCAAACCGAGCTCAAAAATAGAATGAGATCGCGTATTTTTGATACTGAATTGGTTCTTAACCCGTATATGGGCATTTTGAAATCGGTACTTTATACGGGATCCTTTTATTTCAATTACCGAGCCCAAATGGATACATACGCTAAAGAGAAAGAGGAAGGAAAATGGGCAATTGAAGCAAAAACTATGGAGGGATTGAACAATTTTTACAAAAAGCTGCTGAAATATTCCTGGGAGTTGATGCGGCGGTATAAGTTGCCTGATGAATGGAGACTAAATGAAAAACAGCTCCGTGATTATATTGATATCTTAAAGGAACCCGACCTTGAACGACGGTATCGCAAACTCGAGCGGATAGAAAACAGTTTCCGAGAGTTCCCACCCTACTGGTATTACCGAGGTCAAGCAGCCCAGGAGCTTGATGATAATGATGAGGCGCTTAATTGCTTCAACAAATTTCAACAAATCAACCAGAGAATCTTGAGAAAGGATCCGTATGCGGCCTCCGTTGCCATGTGCAAAACCATGTTGAAAGTAGAACAGTCAGATTTTGGCTTGCTTAAACGCGATTTGGATATGGTTTTAGCCAATTCAGATGACTCAGATTGGGGAAATATTCTTTTTGTGGCTCTACAGTATGCACGTATGGGTGATACCGATACGGCGGGCAAGTTAATTCTGCAGAACCTGGATAACGGGCATATCGGATTTATCGATTCTCCTGACATGATTCGAACGGTAGGTCCGGCTTTGCTACTGAATGCTCGGTCTGATGTTTTCGATCGCATCATGGACATGGTTCTGAAAAACGATAAGGTGAGTAATTACGACGTGCTATGGCTCTATGGGGAAATTCGAAATCGTGATATCTTAAAAAAAATACAGCCTGAATTTGACCGAGTGTTACTGCAGGTTGCAGATAAATCTCTTCTCAACCCCCTCAATGTTTTTAAGGGCGACAATATCACACTTTTCTTGCCTACACGCTGGATGGCTGAAAATTCTCTGGTGACGTTGCGTTTAAGAAATGAAGCTGGGGAGACGTATTTCTATCCTGCCGATGCAGCCGTGATGCCCGACTTTCAGGAAATGACTGTGCTGACCTTTAAAGATGTTATTCCAATCAAATCTTTTATAAAGAATAAAAGTACTGCGGAGATCTCTATCTCTCTTATTCGCGAAAAGCTTGCGTCGGACAATACCGAAAGAAAAGGTTACGATATAGAAATGGTCTTCAGGTCCCAAATAATTCGTTCTGACGAGCAATTATCCAAAACGATACAGTATACCAATAATCTCTATAAAATTGGCACACCACGCATCGATCCTGAAATAAAGAAACAGGATTCAGACGATTTGACAGTGTGGTTCAATAAAGAAATAATAATCTTGAACGGTGAGGTTTTCGGGTGGAGCGATGACGGTGTCACCAAGGTCAATACGGAAGGAAATCTGCCGAGTCCCTCATCCATGCTGCCCCCTCCAGAATTGGATGATATTCCTCCTCCTTATCCTGAGCCTGCCGCACGATGACATACAGCATGGCAGGAGGAAAGAATAAAAAAAGTCTGATTCAAATTGGGATTTAGACTCCTGATTATGGAGATAGAGGTGCCCCAGGAAAATTGAGCAAGCCTTTAATATGAAAATTCAATCCAAGATCAGGTGAAGTGCTTTAT
>QKJV01000476.1 GCA_003249165.1 Desulfobulbaceae bacterium
GGACACATTCTCTCCTCTGATACAGCCTGGTGGTCAAAATTCCCAAAAGATGCGACTTGAAACAAACAAACTCGCCCTGTCAGGTAAACCACAGTTCTTTGAATGGACATATCAGAAACATGATGGATCCGCTTTTGACGCCGAGGTAAGTCTCGGCGTTATTGAATCCTCCGACAGCACCTACTTTCAGATTATTATCAGAGACATTACTGAACGGAAACTTGCGGCAAAGCAGTTGGCTCGGCAGGCATCCGCTATCGAACAGGCTGCGGAGGAAATAATCATCACCGACAATGAAGGGACCATCGAATATGCCAATCCCGCTTTTGAAAAAATTTCCGGGTATTCACGCCAAGATGCGAAGGGTAAGCCTTTCTCATTCCTGGAAAGCCGCAAGGAAGACTATGCCTACAGGGGAATGTGGGCGGCAATCAGGGCCGGCGAGGTATGGCGTGGAAGGCTCACCACCCGCAGAAAAGACGGTTGCCTTTCCGAGGCGGATGCCACTGTCTCACCCATTTTTGACCATGTGGGGGGAAGGATGGGATATGTGTTTGTCAAACGTGATGTTACGGAGCAGATCAAAGTTGAAGCAATGTTTCGGCAAAGTCAAAAAATGGAGGCCATCGGAACCCTTGCTGGTGGTATTGCCCATGATTTTAACAATATATTGTCGGCCATATTCGGCTTTGCAGAAATAGCCAAACTTGAGACTCTGGAAAATTCCGGACCGCATCGATGCCTGGTCAAAATCCTCGAGGCAGCAGGGCGTGCACGTGATCTCGTAAAGCAGATTCTCACTTTCAGTCGCCAAACAGATATTACTCCACGTTCTATACAACCTTGCATTATCATCAAAGAGACGATCAAACTGCTTGAGGCATCACTGCCATCAACTATCGAAGTACGTGCCAATCTGCAGGCGACCGAGTCAACCATGGCGGATCCCACCAGTATTCACCAGATCATAATGAATCTCTGTACCAATGCCGGTCATGCCATGCGCAAAACAGGCGGGGTTCTTGATATTTCACTTCTCAGCGTCGAACTCGACCAAGATTTTGCCCGTGTGCATCCGGAGATTAAACCAGGCCAGTTCCTTCGTCTTACTGTCAGCGATACAGGGCATGGTATGGGACAAACAGTAAAAGAAAGGATCTTTGATCCCTTTTTTACGACAAAAGGTGAAGGTGAGGGGACAGGCATGGGCCTCTCGGTTGTGCACGGAATAGTCAGAAGCCTGGGGGGGACCATCGTGGTACACAGCGAGCCGGAGAAAGGAAGTTCTTTTAACGTCTATTTACCGATTCATGCCCAACAGGAAGACCGAAAACAAGAACGGGAGAGAGCTATAGCCGGAGGATCCGACCACATTGTTTTTGTCGATGATGAAGCGTTCATCGTGGATATCGCACAACAAATGCTGGAGATGCTCGGTTACAATGTCGTCTGTAAAAAAGACAGCAGAGAAGCTTTTTCCTATATCAAGGAACATACAACTGAGATTGATCTTCTTGTTACTGACTATACAATGCCCGGAATGACGGGGATGGATCTTGCTAAAAAAGTGAGAAAGGTAAAATCTGATCTCCCTATTCTACTCTGCACGGGTTACAATATTGGTTTTTCAGAAGCAGAATTGAAAGAAGCCGGAATTAACGCAGTAATCCTTAAACCCGTGGTACGCAGGGAGCTTGCCGAAGTCATACGGAAGTTACTGGACGCGCGTTGAGTTCTTGCATGCTTGAATGAAGCACTTTCAATTCTTTCTAATGGAGTGCTTACCCATTTTGTAGCGCAGTACCCTTTCGCTAATACCAAGTGAATCTGCAGCTCTTGTCTGTACCCACTCATTTTTTTCCAGGGCTGCCAGAATCATTTCCCTCTCCATTGCATCAAGCCTGTCAGCAAGATTCCCCAACTCACTCACCTTCTGATAACGGATTTCCGTGGGCAAATCGCTCATGCGAATGACCGGACCTCTGGCCATGGTTACCGTCCGCTGAATAATATGTTCCAATTCACGCACGTTCCCGGGAAAAGAATATTTGACGAGAGTTGACAACGCGTCGGGATCAAATCTAATCGGCCGCAGGCTGTATCTTTCAAGAAAAAAATCGATCAGGAGAGGAATATCCTCCCGTCGTTCTTTTAGTGGTGGAATTTCGATTTCCAAAACATTTAACCGGTAATAAAGATCTTCTCTAAACTTTCCATCTGCGACGAATTGCCTCAAATCACGGTTTGTGGCGGCTATTACCCTGACGTCTACTGCAATATCCACTTCACTACCTACCCTGCTTATTTTCTTTTCCTGTAAAGCTCGCAGTAGTTTCGCTTGCAGGGTTAACGGCAATTCTCCCACTTCATCCAGAAAGAGGGTGCCGGACTGGGCCAACTCAAAACGACCTTTTCTTCGGCCCGAAGCACCGGTGAATGCCCCTTTTTCATGGCCGAAAAGTTCGGATTCAAAAAGATTTTCCGGGATGGCAGCACAATTCACCTCAACGAAAGGAGATGTGCTCCGGGAACTGAGCAGATGAATAAGGCGGGCAATCAGTTCTTTGCCTGTACCTGTTTCACCCCTGATAAGAACTGTCCAAGGTGTCTGGGATACGCGGCGTACGGTGGAGAGGAGTTGCCGCATTGCCTGGCTGTCCCCAATAACCTGCAAGGGCAAAACCTTGCTGTTGTCGATTGTTTCAGTGATGGCGGTGACATCTTCTTCCGTGGCAACCTGCTGCTCAATATTTTCAATCTTTGCCAACAAATCAAGGAGATCGACAGGTTTTTCAAGGAAATCCTCCGCCCCCAGCTGCATCACCTTGACAGCAGTATCAACAGCACCATAAGCCGTTATCATGATGGCATGAACAAAGGGATTAATATCCTTCAGGCGGCGAAGCAACTCGTCGCCGTTCATATCCGGCATTTTATGATCAAGCAGAACGAGAGGAATCGGATACTCGCGAAAAATGCGAAGGGCATCCTCTCCACCGGCTGCACAGTAAACCTGGTACCCTTTTTTCTCCAGAAATCCCTTTAAGGTTTCACGCTGTAATTGTTCGTCATCGACGACAAGTATTTTCATTTTTCCAGCTCTTCTTGACTGATGAGCGGCAGGGTGACCGTGACCTGAAAAACATCCGCCTTCGGGGTTCTAAGTTCAATGTTCCCTTCATGAGCCTGGGCAATGCGTCTTGCAATGGGCAAGCCGAGCCCCGTACCGCGTGTTTTTGTAGTGAAATAAGGTTCAAGCAGCTGTGAAAGATTTTCAATAGCAAACGGCATGGAATTTTCTATAATTATTTTTGCATGACTTTTTGCCTTATCACAGCACACTAAAATATAGCCGCCATTGGGTTGCGCCTCAACAGCGTTCTTAACAATATTTTCAAAGAGCTGGCCTAAAAGTTCCGCATCTCCTCGCACGGGATGGCGAAGATTGTTTTGACGGCTTACATTGATATTTTTCTTTGCACATTGCGATTTATAGAGAAGCAAAATTCCATCAAGCACTAATGAAATGTCAATGGCATTGTTCCCAACAACCATGGGACGGCTGTAACGGAGAAGATCACTGATGATAGTATTGGTGCGTTTAACCGCCTGCCGCATACTGGAAGCGAGTTCTCTATGCTCGGAACTGAGCTCATCGGCCTCAAGTTCGATGCGCTGCAATCCCATACTTATGGCGTTTAGCGGATTTCTGATTTCATGGGTAATTGTTGCCGTTGCTCTGCCCAATGCAGCATCTTCCCGTTCCCGGGCAAATTTGCGTTCATAATCCGTTATTTTCTGCAGATATGCCCGTTGATAACGATAAAGCAACCAGGAAAAAAAGACTCCCAGACATGCGAGCACTATGGAAAAAATAAGCACGTTACGCCAGATCTGTCTGACCCGCATGGAATACTGACTTGCATCAAAACCAACCCGTAGCACCGTATCACCGGCCTGGATACGTTGTTCTACTGTCGAAGCGGTCGGTTGTGAATCACTGCTTCCGGTTTTATCGATTGTGGCATATTTAATCCCCGGCAAGGCAGTAATTGCTTTAAGCAAAGCGGGCATGCTCAGCTGCTGATGTAATTCCTCTATATGCGATGCGGAAAATCCCAAGGTAATACATCCTTTTTCCGGACGGGGCCAACTCATGACATAAAGATTTTTTTCGGGAAAATAATCGAGTGTCTGCCGGTCACATGGCAATGAGGGCAACAAAGTCACTGGGCCGATGACCAAGTTATCTTTTTTATCGTGTCTCTGGATCCGAATGGCGGCAAGCCCTGTCTCACCGGCAAAGGCATTCAGTTCTTCACGGGCAAACGGCTCAACCGTATCAAGATAATCGATAAATTTTGCGGTATTGGCAAGAAAAGTTCCTATGGCCTGTTGCAAGGCCTCTTCCGCCAGACGCAGCGTTCTGGTGTTCTGTTCGATTACACCGCTGACGATACGGGAGTGCTCACGTGAATAATTCTGAAAATTTCGTCGCAACTGCCCAATCTGCCACAAGGAATAGGCCAGGATGATAAAAATGAACCCCCCGATGACCAACAGATTCAGTTTCCAGGAAGGACCGAGAGAAAGGGAACCGGAAACGGTCCCCTCTGTTTCCGGTGGACTCTCCATCATTGATTACCGACTCCAGGCGGCATTGGCTTAATGAAACAACGTTTACGAAGGCGTGAACGAACGCCTGTCGAATCCTTTCCATGCCGCCAACCGGGACCGGTTATACGACTTGCGTGAATATACTGTGGATTTTCCTTACTTTGTTCACCCCAAACCTGGATGATATGATCCGACACGACACAGGGAGGAATATAATCTGTAGAAATGATGAAGATTTTATTATTTTTTGGCTCTTTTGACTGCCCAGGCGTATCTGGATTCACACCTTCAGCAGGAGGAACGCCACGCCCACATTCTCCGCAGTCCACAGGTAAAAGAGTAATTTCCCCTTTTTGCCTGTCTATATTAATGACACGCCCTCGGAGAAAATATTCAGCCCTTACAGATAGCGGCAACAACAATATTATGAAAAAAAACAGCAAAACGCGACGCATTTGTTTATGTGCTCCTTGGTCTTTATTCAAGACTACAGCAAGTTTTGCGCCGTTTTCCCATTCCCGTAATTACAGCGATTATTTCAATCAAATGAAAGAGAATGAGAATCCTTCGATTTTTATTTTATCGACATTTCAGTTCATAGTCGTCAAAATTGTCGAAACTAAAGATCGCAAATGACCCTGTTTCTCCCGCCAGCTTTTGCTTCGTACAGTAACCCATCAGCTCGTTTCAGCATCTCATCCAGACTTTCGCCAAGCCTTCCCGTAACTCCGATACTGACTGTAATTTTGACTTCGCCTAAAATATCATCAAGAGTTATTACGGAACTTTCAATTCTCCTGCATAAATCATCGAATATATCACAGGCATTAATGGCATCCATATTCACCGCCAGAATACAGAATTCTTCCCCGCCGATGCGGGCAACAACATCTGTTTTTCGGAAACGATTACGGAGAATTG
>QKJV01000428.1 GCA_003249165.1 Desulfobulbaceae bacterium
ACGGAAAGGGATTCATTTCAATATACATGGTTCTTTCCGCTCCAAAATATGGACATGACTCGCCAACACAATAATACTCTCCTGTTAAATGATGCTGGTATACGCCGCGGTGGATATAGTCTAATGGTTCTAAAGGGGTATAGTGCCAATCCGAAGTTCCCTCATGCATATAAACACCGTCAAAGCTGCTGATGTAAGTATCATATTCTCTTGCCATCCCGAAATGTCTTGTAACAAGTGTTTGTGTCCAATATTCATTGTCAGGAGGAACATCAGTTAATAAAATTATGCTGGCGTATGTGCCGGCAGGCAGATGACCGATTGTTATCGGAAAAACGTGAACCGCGTTAGGATCAATCTCGGGATCTATGGCACTGAAACCGATCTGCAATGAGACATCGTAGGGGGCAATAAACGGTTCGCCGATATTGACGCCATTTTCGTCAATGTCTACTTCATTGAAAATACCATCACCATCCCAGTCCACCTGCTGCGCTAGAAAAGGATTATTTTTTATCGCGTCCGTAGTAGTGAGCATGCTGTCTATAATAATTTCGTCCGTTGCGTTGCTATATGAAAGGTGAGCTGGCTCATTTAAATCCTTCATGCCGACAGCAATTGCCGTATCGATTTCATTGCCCAGGGTTCCCTTGAAAACCACTTGCAGACTAAGGTCAGTGATTCCCGCGGGAATTTCGCGCCCGGTGAAATCAAAAGTGAACTCACCAGGGTTTGCTGAATCAACCGGATTGATGGCCGGTTCAATCATAATGGGGTTTGAAACGGAGTAAGAAAATTGGACATCCTCCATTAAGATTTGGAGTTCCTCAGCGTTCTGGGGATAATTGGAAAGATCTTCAAGGTAATTGGGGATAATCCGATATTTCGCAATAGCAATAAGTTCACCTGCTCCTGTTTCTTCGGCAATTTCATTGCCGTCAGTATCGGTAAGGTGCGAGGTGTTGAGGACATTGGCTTTAATGGAGCTGAACTGATGGGGATTGCTGCCGTCAATCACAGAATAAACAAATTGATCAGGATGACTTATTTCGAGGGTCCCTCGGAAAAAGTAGTTGATTAAGGCTGTTGAGTAGCCGACGGCACGCGGAATGAGACGAGACGCATAATCTTCATGAACTTTATCGTCAAGTATAGGTGTGCTCATGATGCTATACCCCGCTCTGATACAGTACAAGGAAAAGTATCCTATTGCTGCTAAACGGATATTTTGGGTTCCCCCTGCATCTGAATAAATATAAATTCTGTTATCAAACACTCTATCTTCCGCTTCCACTGCTTCTGGGACTGCCCAATCTAATCTGGCGAAATTAGTATCTTCTTGTGCTGGATGGGGGAAGCTATTAAAAATGGTATCCTTGCTGAAAAAATTTGCATTGGTATATTCAGATAGTCCTATCTCGGCAAAAGCTGGAATACTGTTCTTAGTAACCGCAGGATCTGGGTTGGGCAGATTATATTTATCTTGGTCCCAGAGGGCCGAAATCGGGAAGGGCGCAGAACTCTTGGATATGAAATTATTGAATATTGAGGTATTAACAGGAATGCCAGTATAGTTAATTTTATTTTTATTATCAGGATTAGCTGTCCAACTTTCATATGGATCCTTCCAATATGGTGGGGGATGAATGTCGTTTCTCACATGTGCCGGAAGAGCCTTATCTGATAATAGGTGCATTATTTGTCCTAGAGAAAGAAAAGTCAAGGCGTACTCTTGTTCGGAACCTGTTTTAAGCGCTTGAGAATAATACTCTCTTGCCCTTGCCCAAGAATAACCGTTTGCTTCTAACCCATAGGGATCGAAAGCTGGTTCGTAATATTGTGCCCATATTAAAGAAGATACTCCTAAAGGTAACCCCGCATTTTCCCAAGATTCGATAAGAGGATTATGAAAATGTTTCAAAGCGCGACTGGCAGGCTTGTCTTCTGCCCAACCACCTGCCATAATCCATCTTTTAATAGACAGCTTATTGTTGAAAGCTTGCAGATTCTTGTCGAGGCCTTCTTGAAAACCCAAGGATATGAGAAAATCCTGCAGTTCAGATTGGTTTGTGGCATTTTCATTTATCGTTGGATGAACATTCATGTTGTCATAAGCGCTTACTACTGCACCTCGATATAAAGATGAGAGAATGATTAATAATATAATTCGGAGTATAGTTTTTTTCATAAAATCTCCAAACATCCATATTTTATGGCTTCAAACCAATTGCAGCTCTTTCAACCTCTTCTAGTACTGTTAAAGTCGCATGCTTTTCAGAAGGAATGTTGCCCCCTATCCATAAATTCCCTAAATTTTCTTTTCTTTCCTTAACTGTTTTCAGTTTTGGTAATTTGATAATTACAAATTTATTCTCTGGTATGGTGTATCCAGGTATATTCATGCTAGTTCCATGGTGTCCAGGAAAGGCTCCGTAACTTGGTTTAAAAATTATTACCCGTCCCTTGTTTTCCCATCTGTGCAAGAATTTATTCGCTACCAACTTTTGCACAGGAATGCTAAATTCTCCATTCCTATCTGTCAGTACTTCTACAGCATTTGCATATTCGAGGTACCCCCCACCTAAGCCAATAAATTGGCCTCCTTCTGTAAGAAATGTCATAAAAACAACGGTACCCGCGATTGGTTCACCTGTTTCAGCATCCACAACTTTTCCTTTGTAAGGTCCAAATTCATGCGAGCATGCGCAACCAGAGAGTAATCCGAGAATGAGCACTAGTAAGAGCGGATGTTGAAGTTTCATTAATCACTCCTGGTATTAAGTTACGGAATATGAGTTAGAATTGGTTGATCTTCCAAAGACCACTATTATCTGTTACAAAATAGATATAATAGGTAATAGTCATTGCTGTGCCATTGATATCCTGAACTCTGTTAATTCTATATTTTGTTGTCCCGTTGGCTGAATAAATCATCTCAATTTCTTGCATGTCGGAGATAATCTGTGGCAGTTCTTCAGTAATTGCTGTAAGGATGTCACGGTATCTTGATGTTGACTCTTCAGTGAAAAAGCCTAATCCCATCTCGATATCTGAGAAAGAAAGAGCCGTTTTCATGCCCCGCCATTTCGTCTGCAATAAAGCATCCAACTGTACTTTGTCCAAGACGGAAACTATGACGGTATCAGTATAAACTGCACCTCCGTCATTTCGAGCCTCTGCCGTAAAGGAATAGAATCCTGGTGTGGTCATTTTGACTTTAAAGGTGTCAGGTTCTGTGTTTGTCAGAAATTCCACCGATCCCGGCCCGATGTAAGATAAGGTTGGAACATTTACAAAGGTGAAGTTGCTGTCGAGCTTCAAGGTTGTCTCTAAAGGATCTATACCAGATTCCAGGAGTGGAATGACTTTGAGAGAGTTTTGAGCAGATTGCACAGTGATGGAGATGGACTGTTCGAGGATGTTGCCGTCTGTATCTGTAACCTTAATCGTGACAACGTTTTCACCCTCGGCAAGTTCCACGTGGTTCACAGCAAATTCGTTACCGTTTACCATGGCGGGAATGTTGTTTACAGTGATTCCCGTTTCCCTGCCTGGAAGGGAGACGAATGTTCCTTTCACTAAGATATCAGAACGGGAAAGCGTTGCCCCGTCAATTGGTTCGTTTATGATCAATTCAAACTCCTGCAACGTGTCGAACTCGTTATCGAGTGAAAGGGCCTGTGTGCCTTGGCTGCCTGTTGAGCAAACCCGGAAGTGATAGGTTCGGCCGGAAAGAAGGCCGGAGAGATCAACATGATGCCCTGTGCCCAAAGCTGTTTCTCCGGCGGTAAGACCATAGGCTGTCGACTCACCGTATTCGACAAAACCGTCTGCCGGCAGATCGGTGGACCAAGTGATAGTGGCGGAATTGCCCGTTATGTTGCTCACGGAAATATTGCTGATAGTGGGTAGGGATAAAGTGGTGAAGCTTGCGTCACCGCTCTGGACAATTGAACCATCGCTGTTAGTTGATGTCACCGTGAAGTGGTAGGTAGTGGCCTGGCTCAGCCCGGTAAGAGTCAGCAAATGATTTGTCAGCAAGCCGGAGTCTGAAATACTTTGGCCGTAAGAGATCGTCTTGCCATACTCAACCTGGCTGTTTGCTGGCTGATCTGTTGTCCAGGTTATGACTGCCCCGTCCATTGCAGGGATCACACCAATATCATCGATAAGGGGTGGAGAAAGACTGAGTACGCTGTTTATGGTAAGTGTTTCACTGGGAATCAGGTTGCCGGTGAAGGAATCCGTTACGTACCCTGAGTAGCTCACGGTGCCGGTGAAGGTCCCTCCGGCGATATCGTCGATGAGAAAATCTCCGTTAGCATCGGTTGCGGCGGATCGCTGGGTCTCTTTGCTGTCCGTGATTTCTATCGTCGCGCCTTCAAGAGGCAGCCTGGTTGATTTAGCTGTAACCTTGCCACTTATAGTTCCTTTGGTCGTCAGTGTCAGCGTAATGGAAGCGGAAGCACTCTGCCCATAGGAGTCGGTGGCAAACGCTGTCAGTGTGTTTAAACCTTCTCCAAGATCCACATCAGCCTGATAGACATTATTTTCTATGGAAGCTGTGACGCCGTTTATCATGACGGTGGCCAAGGAGTTGCTTATATCCCCCGATAACGTGACCGGTGTTACCATGACGGTTTCTCCATCAAGGGGAGAGACGATGTCGATCTCCAGGGCCGGAATGTTTGCCAGTTGGGCATTGACAGTTAATGTTTCGCCAGCGGTAATGGTGCCGTTTTTAATGGCAGTGATGTAGCCGCTTTTTTCAAAAGTAATGCTTATATCACCTTGGGAGACTGTAGAGACAAGATAAGATCCGTCCGCTGCCGTAACGGCTGCAAGGCTGCTTCCAGCCGCTTCCTGCACAGTAACGGCGACATCAGCCAGAGGGTGTCCCAAAGAGTCTTGCACAATTCCACCGACAGAACTTTTGGTTATTAAGGTAAGGCTGATATTTTGAGTAACGGAGCGTCCATACAGGTCGTCTGCAATTGCCGTAATGCTATTAAGCCCTTCAGTAAGTTCCATCACCGCGTGAAAAGTGTTGCCGATAAGCTGGGCGGGAATACCGTTTATCGTCACACTTGCCGAGGAATCACTTACCGTCCCGCTGATTTGGACCATGTTCAGATTGATCGTTGCTCCTGCCTGGGGAGAATCAATGCAAACAGTGAGAGGTGAAGGGGGGATATAGGTGAGGGTCAGATCGACCTTGGTGATTTTATTGTCAGGAGCCTCAGCAATTACCTCTATGACATTGGCTCCTTCCAGCAGTGTCCAGAGATATTCAAAACTGCCATTTTCAGCAACAGGCACTTCCTGACCGCCAATCATGAGTCTGGAAATTTCACCCAGAATTGATCCGGAAATTTTTTCAGTCGGAAATGTGGTTGCTCCTTTTATCCCTGGAGACGAGATGTGAAGTTCCGGCAAATTTCTTAATGGGGCAAGGGAATAAACAGCGACTGTTTCAACGCCATCATACGTTAGGATATCTTTAATTCCGTCATGATCAAAGTCTCCTGAATCAA
>QKJV01000226.1 GCA_003249165.1 Desulfobulbaceae bacterium
TTTTCCCGCTCCACCGTCGATGGTTTTGCCGTCCGGGCACGCAGCACCTTCGGTTGCTCAGAGTCAGAGCCCGCCCTTCTCGAAATCGCTGCGGAAATCCCCATGGGCAAACCAGGACACACCACCAGAATCAACGCCGGCCAGAGCGCCCGCATCTGGACTGGCGGAGAGTTGCCGGCAAAGGCAGAAGCTGTCGTCATGGTGGAATACACAAAGCTGTTTGATGAAAATACCATAGCCATCTACCGTCCCGTTGCGCCCGGCGAAAACGTCATCGCCACAGGCGAGGATTACCAAAGAGGAGAAACCGTTATCCAGAGCGGTACACGCCTGCGGCCACAGGATCTTGGCGTTCTCGCAGGACTGGGTATCACCTCGGTCTCTGTGTATCGCAGACCCCGGGTTGGTATTATTTCCACCGGTGATGAGCTCGTACCACCCGATGTTTTACCTCCTCCCGGCAAAATCCGTGATATAAACTCCACCACACTCCGTGCTCTGGTGGAAGAAACAGGAAGTGTTGCCAAATTCTACGGCATTTGCGATGACAATTTCGACAACCTCTACAATGCTTCCAGGCAGGCCGCACAGGAAAATGACATAATCCTTCTTTCCGGCGGCAGTTCAGTAGGACGCAGAGATTATACGCTTCGCGTCTTTGAAGCCTTTGACAATGCCGAACTTTTGGTTCATGGTATTTCCATACGGCCCGGCAAACCCACCATCCTGGCCAAATACAACAATATCGCCCTGTTCGGCCTGCCCGGCCATGTGGTTTCGGCCATGGTAGTTTTCCATCTCTTCGTCCGTCCGATGATCCACCGCTTTGCAGGGCTTCCCATACATCACGGTCTTCGGGTCATCCCGGCAATCACCTCCGAACAGATTCCCTCGGCCATTGGCAGAGAAGAATATGTCAGAGTCAAACTCACGCCTCAAGAAGGTGATGCACCTTGTCTTGCAAGTCCCATTTATGGGAAATCAGGTCTCATCTCACCCCTTGTTCAAGCCAACGGATTGCTCCCCATCCACCGTGACAGCGAAGGGCTCGACAAAGGCACCCGTACCAAAGTACTTCTCTTTCCAACTGCGACCGTGAACTTTTAATACCTGGAGCACTTCCCATGAAACGCAAGATATATCTCAACATGCAGCCAAGAGAAGAGGCTTTAGCTCTCTTTCTTTCCCGTTTTTCCGGCAGAAAAACCGGTGAAGAAACAATTGATGTTCGATCATCCTGGGGCCGGATTACTGCCGCCCCGGTTTACGCCCGCCTCTCATCACCTTCCTTTCATTTTGCGGCCATGGACGGGCTTGCGGTTTCTGCCGATGACACATTCACAGCCTCGGACCAGACCCCCTTAACACTCCACATCGCTTCCGGCCAGGCGGTCATGATCAACACGGGGCATACCATGCCGGAAGGAAAAAATGCCGTGATCATGATAGAAAATGTTCTGCTCAGCGATGATGGCGCCACCGCTGTAATTCGAGCCCCTGTTTATCCCTGGCAGCATGTGCGCAAGGTGGGTGAGGATATCGTTGCAACCGAACTCTTATTTCCCACAGGCCATGAGATCCGACCAGCGGATGTTGCAGCCTTGATCACCGGAGGTTGCTGCACTGTTTCTGTTCGCAAACGCCCTCGTGTCTGCATTCTCCCAACCGGATCCGAACTGGTTCCTCTTGGCCTGGCAGAGATTCCAGCGGGAAAAACCATTGAATCCAATTCCGCAGCCTTGGCCGGCCTTGCAGAACAGTCTGGTGCAGATGTCATGATAAGTCCGATTATTGATGACAACTTCACTGCCATCGAGCAACAACTTAAAAATTCGTTGGCAGATGATAATGACATTGTACTGATCAATGCCGGATCCTCTGCCGGAAGCGCCGACTATACCGTACAGGTTATCGAAAAACTGGGTGAAGTACTCGTTCACGGAGTAACGATTATGCCTGGAAAACCAACTATTCTCGGAGTGATCAACGACAAGCCTGTCGTGGGTATTCCCGGATATCCGGTTTCTGCCATCATTGCCATGGAGCAGTTCGTCATTCCGCTTCTTACCAAAATGCAGGGCAAGTCACTTCCGCCGGCAAACATGACACAGGCCGTTTTAGCACGTGATCTGCCCTCCCCGGCAGGTATTGAAGAGTTCCGCAGGATGGTAGTCGGTAAAATAAATGAAACCGCTGTTGCTGTACCTCTGAAAAAAGGGGCTGGTGCCATTACAACACTGACTCGCGCCAATGCAATGCTCAGGATTGACGCCCAATCAGAAGGTGAAAAAGCCGGATCTCTGGTGGATATCGAGCTGCTGGTGCCCAGACATCAGATGGAAAGAACCATCCTTTGTACCGGCAGTCACGATCTTTGCCTCGATCTGATTAACGACCGGTTGCGCAGCCAAGATCCCGCCTATACCCTTGCCTCCACACATGTCGGCAGTTTCGGTGGTATCATGGCAATCCGTGAAGGCACATGTCATCTGGCAGGATCACATTTGCTCAACCCTGAGGATGGGACCTACAACGTTTCTGCCCTGCGGGCCCATCTCAATGGCCAGAAGATCAGGCTCATCACCCTCGTACACCGCGAACAGGGTTTTATGATTCCCTCGGGAAATCCCAAATCCATCCATTCCATCCATGATCTGTTACGCGACGATATACGCTTTATCAACAGGCAGGCAGGATCAGGAACGCGTGTTCTTCTCGATTATGAATTACGGCGTAACGATCTTGACGATGATGAAATCGCAGGCTACGAAGAAGAAGAATACACCCATATGGCGGTTGCAGTTGCAGTGCTCTCCGGCAAGGTAGATACAGGTCTTGGTATCAAATCTGCCGCCAAGGCGCTGGGGCTTGATTTTGTGCCACTCACCGAAGAACGTTACGACTTGATCATACTTGAAGAGGTCTTCGAATCTGATATGATCCAGGCTATTTTGAACCTTATTGCCACACGCTCCTTTAAGGAGGCAGTAGAAAAAATGGGAGGATACTCAACTCGTGAAACCGGCAGAGAGGTAATGCTCCAGATGTAGCCGATGGTTATTGGAGTGTTAGAAATTCACAATTCTTTAAGTCAACATGCAGCCATCTGTTCTCAAGACTTGCCGGAAGGCCCAACAGAAGCTTTGTCGCCTCGGCAACCTGTAGGCCTGCAATAACGGTGACGATAAACGAGAGAACAGGCGGAATATTTTTGCTTGTACGTGTCGGGTCAGGGAACATTTCTGATGTAAGATCATAGTCCGGCATCTGAACGCCGACCTGCCCATACCAGCCGGTGACAGCTCCATGGACAAGGGGAATGCTTTTTCCCCTGCAAAGGCGGGATAGTTTGTAGCGTGTCTGGATATCATCGAGGCAGTCTATGGCCACATCCACCTGGAACGCATCTCCATCTTTTGCCGCTTCAAATTGTTGCGGATAGGCAATCACGGTGGAAAAGGGGTGAATCGCTGCGGCACGCTCTGCCGCAGCTTCGGCTTTGTTTTCGCCCAAGGTCGCCTTGTGTGCATAGAGTTGGCGGTTACAATTACTTACGGAAAAACGGTCCGGGTCAAAGCAATTTATCCTCCCGACTCCCAGACGGACCAACTGCTCGATAACGAAACCGCCAAGACCGCCGCAGCCGATGACAGCGACCCGGCTGCGCTGCAGCCTATCCTGCTGTTGTGCTGTTATAGCGCCGATATTTCGGGAAAATATTTCAGAAAAGTGTGACATATGGCATATATAGTGTCATTGAATGGCATGTAAACTTGGTTTTAACATATTACTGGCGGCTGATGCCAATTTGCAGCCAGCCGGTGCAAAAGGACGATCTCAATATAAGACATGGAAAAACCAGAAAAGAAACGGGTGTCTTCTCCGGGCCTGAAGCGATGGCTGAACATCTTCTTCCGTACAGGCCACACCGGTGTTGCAAGTGTTCTTTTCGGCGGCACTGTGCTGAAGGTACAGCCCGCCCAGTTAACGGTCTGGCACCACCTTACCATCATTGGAGGCATGGCGCTACTGGTACTGGAATGGCGACATAATCAAAGCTGGCCGCACCGGGGCATGGCCCTTCTGGTCTATGCGCATATCCTCTTCGCAGCCCTAATCCACATTTTACCGGGACTGACTATTCCCCTCCTCTGGGCCGTTCTGATTAGCGGATCCGTCGGTAGCCATATGCCCCGAAAATACCGCCACTGGTCCATCGTGTACGGCCCCGAAAAAAAGACATAATGGCACACAGCGTTTTTATTAGAGCCTTTTGCAAAATGACGATAAAATAGCCCGGAGGTCATTTTTTTTATAACATATTGAAATAATTTATTTTTATTGTATTTTCTGGTATTGTTTTTATCCAGAAAATATAGCCAGAAGGAACACCATGAAGCTCACCGACAAGATATCGTGGTTGATGGGAAGTGTCCAAAGAAGTTTGTTTCCCCATCTTAACCAATGTTTGCCAACACCGCTTACTGCACAGGAGCAACGCATGGTGTCGATTCTGGCAATAGTCCAGGTTGAGAGGCATGGGCCAAGAAATGTGCGTCATTATTGCTATCACGGGCGTAAACCTCTGGACCGACAGGCTTGTTTTCGTGGCAAAGACGCTCTACCGGCATCCGCTGATCAAGCTGACCATGCACTTGATGTTTGGGGTCATCATGCTGTTTGCAGACCAGCTCCTGCGCCTGATTACATAGATTTCGAAGATCAATTTGAATACAACCCTGATGGAATGATCCTCCATTGACAGATTTTGGGCCAGATGTAAAAGTGACTGTGTCAGGTCCTCAAATAAAAGAACTCGTAATCAGGAGGCAGGGCCGCAGTGTTGTTCAAACCTCAAAAGGGACAAAATGTATGGTTGGAGATGTGAATTTACATATGGGGAAGAAAAAAGGTGGAATTACCGGAGAGTTCCCCTCTGTCCGGTTAGTTGTGTCTGCCGATGCTATGAACTTTTTTACAACCCTTTTGCAATGGGGAATCGAGCTGGAGGCAGAAGCAGAGACCCCTTTGATTGATTTCCTCCAGACTTGTCCTGGAATTACCAAAGCTTATCTTGCAGAAAATGTGCAGACCATTTTTCTTGACGGCACCGCTGTTGATGATCTTAAGATACCGCTTGCAGGCGAGTATCCTGTGGTTGCATTATCAGCTGCAATGCCCGGCCTTGCCGGTGCCATTTTCAGAAGAGACAGTATACATTCCAGCTTGCGCACCGCAACATCACATCCCGCAACTTCCCAAGCACACAGTGGTCAGATGCTAACGGTTCGATTGAAGCTTTTTAATCAAATTGCCAAAGAGAAAGGAGCGGCCTTCCTTATCCAAGGCGTTGTGATGGCATCTTCTTCTGTTGCAAATTTTCTAAATAGCCGAAAGGAACTGATATCGACTATCCAAAGGGCCGAATTGAATGGTAAATGTGCTGATATGGAGGCATTGATTTCGGAAATTTGCCATTTCTCCACTGTTCGTCTTAGTGTGCAATCTTGTGAAGCCGTCAAAACAGAGTCTT
>QKJV01000408.1 GCA_003249165.1 Desulfobulbaceae bacterium
CATGCTTCTCTGGATTGGGCGGCAAAAATCTGCGATGTTCCCGCTAAACAGATCCAGGAAGTAGCCGACCTGCTTGCCGCCAATGCTCCGAACGTATCCATTCATCCAGGCCGGCATGTAAGCTGGTATGGTAACGATTTTCAACGTGTCCGCGCCCAGGCATGCCTTACCGCACTGCTTGGCGCCGTTGGCGTAAAGGGCGGTTTCGTCAAGGGAAAAGGACCTAAGGTCAAGGGAATCAGCTGGCCTAAAGGAGAACCTGACGAAGAGTACAATCTCAGGTTGATGGCAGACAAATATCATCGTTCACCTCCAGGCACGCCAACCGAGTTAATCCGTGATGCCTGCATCTCCGGGAAGCCGTATCCGATCAAAGGTTGTGTCATCTGGGGCCAGAACCCGATCCAGACCATACCTGATCAGCCGAAAATGGTTAAGGCGCTGAAGCAGATGGATTTTGTCATGTGTGTTGATGTCATGCCTACCGATATCACCATGTACGCAGATATTCTGTTGCCCGAAGCGTGTTATCTTGAAAGATACGACTATATCAAAAAGGGAACCCAGGTGGACTTTGCTGATAAACATCAGCAATACATCGCACCCAGAATGCCCCTTGTTGATGCTATGTTTGAACGTAAGGACGGTATCTGGATCACTAACGAAATAGCCAAACGAATGGGTTATGGTGATAAAATCCCTGTTGCAAGCCAGGAAGAGAAACTTACCAAGGAGCTTGCATCAGCCAATCTTACCATTGAGCAGCTGAAAAAAGAGGACGGTATCCATATCCAGGAAGGGAAAGACCCTTACGGTGTTCCGGAGGACTTCGAGGTTCAGCTTTACAACGAGGATCTTGCTGACGCAGAGTACCCAGGCGTACCGACATATATTGCAGTTGAAGATGCTCCGAAAGGTTATGTCCGTCTTGTTTATGGACGAACACCGCTGCATTCATTTAACCGGACCCAGAACAATATCTGGTTGCATAATGCTATGCCGACGAACCCTGTATGGCTCAATGATGAGGTTGCCAAAAAAATGGGCCTTAAAGACGGTGACGAAATAACCCTGGTAAATAGTGAAGGTGTCAAATCGTCTTCCAAGACAGTGCTCAAGGTTACCCCGGGCATTCGTAAGGATACGCTTTACATGGCTCATGGTTATGGTTCAAGAAATCCACTATTGACGGTCGGCTACCAGGCCGGTGTCGACGATCAGCAACTGATCACAAAACTGGCGATTGACCCGGAAACCGGCTGTAACGGTATGCGTAATAACTTTGTCAAAATTGTTAAGGATGGCAAAACGCTTGATATTCCTGCATAATTGACGTTTGAGTCTCCAGAAAGCCTACATTTTTCGCTTTATAAATAATTTCAGACTCTAACGACTGATACGTAATCTAGGAGGTAAAACCCTTATGCAGTACGGAATGATAATTGATTTAAACAGATGTGTAGGATGTCATGCCTGCGCACTTGCCTGTAAGGCAGAATGGGACGTCCCAGCCGACAAGGAACGCGCATGGGTCAGACGTCTGGGTCCGGCCATGACACCGGATGGTCTCGCATCAACCTATTATCCCGGTTTATGCAATCATTGCAACGAACCATCATGTGTTCCCGTCTGTCCGGCCGATGTCATTGATAAAACTTTCACAGACCGCAAAACGGGCAAAAGCATTACCATGGAAGTTGCTGCAACCTATAAGGACCCGTTTAACGGTACCGTGCAGGTCGACAAAGATCGCTGTCTTGGATGTGGAGCCTGTGCCGATGCGTGTCCTTACGGTGCGCGCTACGTTAATCATGATGTTTTCAACGAGGAAATCGGCAGCGAGGGAACCGCTGATAAATGTACTTACTGCATGCCGAGGGTAGAGCAAGGCCTTGAACCCGCATGCGTACAGACCTGCTTGGCGAATGCACGTATTTTCGGTGACCTTGACGACCCGAACTCGGAAGTTTCCAAATATGTAAAAAAAGGTGCGAAAGGTCTCATTTCAGAAGCAGTGAATATCGGACCGAACAGCCGTTACTATGGCAGTAAAAAGGATATGTATCTTCTCGATTCAACGAGCACGCCGACGGAAATGCCTGAAGCCTCGTTGCGGCGCAGCCTGATGGCCAGACTGAAACCGGAGATGAGAAAGGCTAAAAACCTTGGTTTACTTGGACTGGCTGGAGCAGTATTGGTGTCTGGTTTAGAAAAAGATAAAAAAGATTAAAGATTACTTTAATCTCTCCAACAAAAAAGCCTGCTGAAAATCAGCAGGCTTTTTTGTTGTCAACCTAAGTAACAAACACACATCATTCTCAGGTTGATGAGAAGTCAGTGCCGTTCTTTTTTTTCTTTTTTGCCAAATACATAAGCTTATCCGCTTTTGAAATAAGCTCGTCTATCTCGCAGGGTTTGTAGTTTTCATAAGCCACAACACCAAAGCTGACTCCGATCTCAAATCCAAGGTCATTTTTCTCGTTTTCCTCACGGAGCAATGTCTCAAATCTTTCTGCTAGTCTTTTTTCCCCCTCCATATGAGAAGTATCGGAAAGTAGGACTGCGAACTCATCACCGCCCAAGCGTGCAATGATATCGGATTGGCGAAATGAAGCCAACAATTTTGCAACTTTAACGAGCAAGAGATCACCGATTTCGTGCCCGTAGGTATCGTTCACCCACTTCAAATTATCGACATCGGCAAAGAGTAAAAAGACATTTCCCTGGTTACGGTCGGCAATCCGCAACTGTTTCTTGGCCATCATCATAAAACCACGTCGATTCAGCAAACCCGTCAACTCGTCCGTTATTGATAAGGCATGTAATTTGTTTTCCAGTTTTTTCTGCTCAGTGATATCAAGAAAACTCTCAATAATGTACTGTCGATCATTAATTAAACAGACCGTCGCTGTTTTCAGAATATGCATAATCTGACCATTACGCCCTTTAACAGCTTCGGTTGTCAGATGATTCATTGTTGATCTGTTGAACACTGGGCATTCTTCAACATGCAATGCAGGACAGAGGAGGTCCTTGCAATTTTGCGCCAACATATCTGTTTTTGAAATACCAAACAACTCGAGAGCACGGGGATTTGCGTCTACAATCGTTTTCGTTTCGACATCAACAACAATAATACCAGCCTGAACCGAATTAAATATGGAATGGAGATACTCTTTTGTTTCGCGCAGTCTTTCTTCAGCAATTTTTGTTTTGCTGATATCCTTAATGATAACTACCGTCGTTAAACTATTCTTGTCTTCAACCGGAAGAAAATTTACGGCAACGCGTTGATAATTAAAAACAACAGGATCATTATCGTCGATGTGACGGGTAATACCTTCATTAGATTCAATCAGAATATCACGAATTCTTGGTCTGTCTTTCTCAGAGAATAACTCCGTAAAATCGACAGCAAGAAGTTTTTCCTGGGGAATGCCTGCAAGTCTGGCAGCTGCTGGATTTGCAAAAATGATGCGACGATCTCCTGCGAGCTCAACGATGCCTTCACTCATATTATTCAAGACAACTTTTAAGTGCCGGTTTGCTGCAAGCAGCTCTTTGGAAATTTCACGAGGAAAAAGGTGCTCTGTCCCAAAAATATGATGGGCATCCTGATCAATAAATCCCTCGTTCGCTATCTTTCGGGCAATATCCAGGACATGGGAAACGAGATGCGGACCTTTTGCTATTCGGGCATGAATCCCCTGGATTTGGCATTCACCTTCTGCCTCGACAGCAACTCCAGATATGACAACAATTTTTGTATCTTCAAGATCACGTCGCCCCGAGATCATCTGACAAAACTGCTCACCATTGATATTCGGCATGATCAGGTCGAGAAAAATGATATCAGGATTAAAAGTGTGAAGAGTATCAAATGCAGAGAGCCCGTCTTCAGCACATTCCACAATGTGCCCCTCTCTTTCGAGGGCAGACGAAAGGATTTTTCGAATGACCGGGTTATTGTCGACTATTAAAATTTTATTCATTAAAAAAATAGACTAGCTGAATTCCATCAAAAAGCATATCACTCTCGCCAAGTAAAAAGGCCATTATGAACTCACAATTTACATCCTTACTATAAATAAATAGGTCATTCTGAAGAAGAATAGAGGAATAATTAAACATCTTGAAAAAACATTGTTTTTTTAAGCAAAATAGTTGCTCTCTGCTAGCATCTATCAAATAAGCAATAAGCCGGCAGGTAAAAAACTACAAATTCTATTTGTAAATAATGCCATTTCATTACGCTAATGTATTAAATTCAGACACAGTTTCCTTTTTTTGTCAACCATGTCTCAATAGCTGATAACGATCTTATAATAATAAAATGCTACACATAGCCAATTAACATTGTTTTCCTTTAATATCAGAATGTTACAAAAATATTTTTTTATACTTATATGTTAATAAAATATCACGTAAATAACTTCTGGTAAAGAAAATTGTGTTTTATTGTGTTAGGAAAAATTCTTTTTTCTTCAATCAAATCAGCTAGAAACAAAATCAGAAATGATTTTTCTTTATTGAAATCGCACTGGCTCAAGACTGGCCAAATCTTTGTAAACAACAAAAAATAATCGACAAAGTAAGGTGGACTGAGGACCAACATCTTTTGCATTTTCATTTTATTCAGATATTTTTTCCCCATGAAGAAAATAAACTGAAGAAGTTCTAAAAATCACAGATGGAAGAAGGGTAGGGAATCATTCCTGCTGGCGTAATGCTTCAAATAAAACAATTCCAGCAGCCATTGCCAGATTGAGGCTTCTGATGTGAGGATTACTCATCGGGATTGAAAAACATCGGTCTTTATATAAAGCAAGGATATCCTCAGGAATTCCTTTTGTTTCTTTGCCGAAAATAAGAAAATCTCCAGGTCTAAATCGTGCCTCGGTATAACGCATGGGGACTTTTTTACTTAAAAAAAACAATCGTCTCTCATCTTGAGCCTGGAGAAAAGACTCAAAATTATCCCAGTGAACAATCTGCACGTACTTCCAATAATCAAGCCCTGCACGTTTGAGATGCTTGTCATCCGTACTGAAACCTAGTGGATGGACAAGATGAAGGATGGAATCAGTAGCCCCGCAGAGACGGGCAATACTGCCAGTGTTGGGTGGAATCTCCGGTTCAACGAGAACTACATTAAAAAAAGGAGCTTTTAAGGTTGCCATCAAAGCATTGTCAGCTGTTCGTCAGGCTTGACAAGCATATGGCGGACATAAAGGATTTCCGGGTCTGGCGAAGAAACGAGAAGCGCTGAGAGAGCATAAACATGATTTTTAAACATAGCTAACTTTTGACCTTGCAAAGCTGATTTCGGTTTAAATTTCAGGTTGAATGGATCAACAAAAGTTCCCCCATGCTGAATACGGTAGTCGAGGTGCGGCCCGGTGGAAATACCGGAGGAACCGACATAACCGAGAATCTGTTTCTGACTTATTTTGTCTCCACGCTTTAATCCTTTTCTAAAACGAGAAAGATGACCATAATAAGTTTTATACCCCCCAGGATGAGAGATTATTACCTGCCGACCGAATCCTCCTCTGTACCCTGCGTAAGTTACCGTGCCCTCAGCGGCGGCCATGATCGGAGTACCAATAGGGGCGGCAAGATCAACACCAAGATGAGGTTTTACTACACCGGATATCGGATGTACGCGTCGGTAAGTAAATCTGGATGTTACTCTACCGACAGGAACGGGAGATTTAATAAACGATGTCCCCAGTTCTCTGCCCTCGGCATCAAAATAGGTACCAGGACTCGCGCTGTTGGGTTGATAGAAAAAGCCCTCATAAGTTTGGCCAAACTGTTGTTGATATTTAGCATATAAAATATGTCCATAGCCTATTACTTCACCATTTTTTAAATACTTTTCGAAGACTATCTGAAATGTATCGTTGTGATAAATTTCTGTATTAAAATCGAGGCGGGAAGAAAAAATATCGGCAAATGCATAAACAAGCGAGGCATTTAAATCATTTTTTGCAAAGGCATCAAAGAGAGAGGAAGAAATGGTATCTTCAACCAAACATGTCTGAATTGAAATATTGATTGAATCTTTTTGGGCAACAAAGGAATCATCGTTTCGTGTGATGGAATAGGATTCCAAGGGACCGTTGGTATATTCACATCGGAGCAGTTGCCCCTGATCGTCAAGAAAAACACGGTATTTATCTTTAGGTTGTAGTCGCCTGAAATCGAGGCATGAAGAAAGATTTTCAAGAATCTGCTGCCGGACGATAGGGTCAATGTTATAACGGTCTAATGACTGACTCAGGGTGTCGCCGGAACGTAATTCACCCTCTACCAGAGTACAATAATTGAAAGGTTCATCATTATTTTCTGAATCGCCCACATTACTCGAATCCTCTATTTCAACCTGTGTTAAAACAGAAGATACTCGATTTTTATGTTTAGTATCCGCAGAATTAAGAAATAAAAAGAAGGAAAAGAGAACGAGTAGAGAGAAGGAAAAACCAACAACAATATTTCTTTTCGATTTCTTCATGATCACCCTTGTGAGGAATTATCAAACAGGAAAAAGCTCTTATCATTTAATTTGATTCTCATTTAATTTGATTCTCATTTTTTATAGATTAACTAACAAAAACCACATGTTATTACAAGTGTTAATCTATATGGGAAAAATTTTTTTTTACCCTTGATATTCATTGTCATTTATTGTTATTTATCCTGTTTGGTTTGATTTTTATCAAGCTTGTTTTGATTTAAATTCACGACTACAATTTATTTAATTTACTGCATTATTTAGAACTAACCAAAATATATTTCGGCAATAAAAAAAAATTATTTAGCTCTATTTAATCACCTTGTATTATTTACTTATTTTTAAGATCTGGGACATGAATCAACGGATTTAATGCAGGTCAGCCTCAAGAGAGGATGACAGAAAACTTCAACTTGTCCGGTAAAAGATCGTCAATTAATCAAGATATGCAACTGGAGTGTTAAATTAAATGGCATTGATTGTTCAAAAATTCGGCGGCACGTCCGTCGCTAATCCTGAAAAGATAAAAGCCGTCGCCCAAAGGGTGATGAACTCCTGCAAGCAGGGTAACCAGATGGTTATCGTTCTTTCGGCCATGTCAGGTGAAACCAACCGTTTGGTTGACCTAGCCCATAAAATGCAGACAATTCCCGATCAGCGGGAGATGGATGTCCTTCTTTCAATCGGAGAGCAGGTGACAGTGGCTCTTTTTGCCATGGCGGTTAAGGAAGCAGGGATGGATGCAATATCGCTTCTAGGCGATCAAGTAAAAATAACAACCGATGCCATGCACACCAAAGCCAGAATAAAATCCATTCATTCTGACTTAATCACACGCCATCTGAAAGAAGGGAAAATAGTTGTTGTTGCCGGTTTCCAGGGAGTTACCGAAAATGGCGATATTACGACTTTAGGCCGTGGCGGTTCTGATACAACCGCTGTCGCCCTTGCTGCCGCGCTCAAAGCAGATCAATGTGAAATTTTTACGGATGTGGAAGGCGTCTATACGACCGATCCGAATATTTGCCCTTCCGCACGGAAAATAGCCCGAATCACCTATGACGAAATGCTCGAGCTTGCCAGCCTCGGTGCGAAAGTACTCGACATCCGTTCAGTGGGCCTGGCCAAAAGATTCAAAGTACCGGTCCATGTACGGTCAACATTTACCAATACAGAAGGAACATGGGTTGTTGAGGAGGATAAAATAATGGAATCAATGCTGGTTTCCGGCGTTACATATAATAAAAACGAAGCACGTATAACCTTTTCAGGAGTACCGGATAAACCCGGCATCGCCTCGCGTATCTTTAACCCGATTTCGGACGCCGGAATTATTGTTGATATGATTTTGCAGAATACACGACAGGGCGACTTGACAGATATGACTTTCACTGTTCCCAAAAGCGACTATGACCGGGCAATGAAGATTATGGAAAAAACCGCTGAAGATATCGGCGCCGAAAGTGTCAGCGGTGATACCAAAATTGCCAAAGTGTCTATTGTCGGCGTCGGCATGCGGAATCACTCCGGCATTGCAACAACAATGTTCCACATTTTAGCCCGGGAAAATATCAATATCATGATGATATCAACCTCGGAAATTAAAATATCCTGCGTGATTGAGGAAAAATACACGGAACTCGCCGTTCGCGCTTTACATGACGCTTTTGAGCTCGACAAGGAGGATCTTCCCCTCGAAGAAGCTTAGGATACGAACCTGCTATGACTAGACAGTTGACAATTTATGACACAACGCTCCGAGATGGTACCCAGGCCGAAAACTTCAATCTTTCTGTTGAAGATAAGGTAAGGGTCAGCCTGAAACTTGATCAACTCGGCATCGATTATATTGAGGGCGGCTGGCCAGGATCTAATCCGTCTGCCACAAGGTTTTTTGAAGAAATAAAGAATTATGAACTCAAGCATTCACGCATTGCTGCTTTCGGCAGCACGCGGCTTTTCAGCAATTCTGCCGATAAAGACCCGAACCTTCAGGCATTGGTGGCAGCGAAAACATCGGTTATCACAATTTTCGGAAAGAGCTGGGATGTGCATGTTCGGGAGGCGCTTCGAATCGGGCTCGAAGACAATTTTGCCATTATTGAAGACTCTCTAGCTTTCCTGCGCCCTCACGTCAAACATCTCTTTTATGATGCTGAACATTTTTTCGACGGTTTCAAACGGAACAAGGAATATGCATTGGCGACCCTCGACCGTGCTGTCAGAGGAGGCGCCGATATTCTTGTCCTCTGTGATACTAATGGAGGGATGCTCCCTACTGAAATACCTGATATTGTCCTACAGGTCCAAAACCACATAAAACAAAACGGTCATAAGGTGGAAATAGGCATTCACGCCCACAACGACTCAGAAACCGCTGTTGCGAATTCTCTGGTTGCCGTATCCATGGGTGCCACTCAAATTCAGGGAACCATTAATGGCTACGGCGAACGATGCGGAAACGCCAACCTGACCTCAATCATTCCAGCCCTTGCCTTAAAAATGGGCTGCTCATTCCATGCAACTCATTCACTGAATAAACTCAGTGAAACATCTCGCTATGTGAATGAACTTGCAAATCTCCCGCACAACAGATACCAACCCTATGTTGGAGCCTCTGCATTTGCCCATAAAGGTGGCATCCACGTCAGTGCAGTTAAACGAAATCCATTGACTTATGAACATATTGAGCCTGAAAAGGTGGGCAACCTGCGTAGAATTCTTATTTCAGACCAGGCAGGTCGAAGTAATGTACTGCATAAGGCAAAAAAATTCGGCATTGATCTTGACACCAAGGACCCCATTGTCACCTCAATCCTGAAAGAGTTGAAAACACTGGAAGATCAGGGATTTCAATATGAAGGAGCTGAAGCATCCTTTGAGCTTCTCATGCGTCGCGCTCTTGGCACACAGAGACGTTATTTCAATCTGCTCGGTTTTCGTGTAATCAATCAAAAATCAGAGATGGATCAGCCGCCACAGGCAGAAGCAACCATTCGCCTTGAAGTAGGCGGGGAAATGGTTCATACAGCCGCCCTTGGAGACGGACCGGTTAATGCCCTCGATAATGCTTTACGCAAGGCACTTACCCAGTTTTACCCTTCTTTGGCAGAAATGTGGCTGGATGATTACCGTGTCCGCGTCCTTGCAAGCGACCACGGGACCGGTGCAAGGGTCCGTGTTTTAATAGAATCACGGGACAACGATTCGGAATGGGGCACCGTGGGTGTTTCCCACGACATACTTGAAGCAAGTTGGCAGGCGCTCGTTGACAGTATAACCTATAAACTTATGAAGGATGAAAGAAAAAAGGCCTGTTGACCAAGACCCGGCCGGCAACAAGGATTACCGCATCCTCGTTCTTCTTGTTGTCGGTTTGTTGATAGGGCTGAATGTTTTTGTTAAATCAGCAACAATAAAAGCAATATTTTCCAGTAAAAATCAACTTCCTGTATCTCTTTCTACGATAAAATTTACTTCCCCAGAAGAAATTCCGGCAAAAATGCGCCCCTTTTTCTTTCTGCCAGTCAACGTTAATAACGCCAACCAGGATCTGCTCGAGTCGGTTCCCGGAATCGGTCCCGAACTGGCTGCAAGAATTATTATCCTGCGTAACGAGAGAAATGGATTTGCCGATTTGAATGAGTTATTGGATGTAGAAGGGATTGGCCCCAAAAAGTTGGCTAAAATCAGGCGCAATTGTTCTTTATAAGCTTTTTATGGGGAATTGCAGCAACAAATGCTGCCATGTCCCGTCTTATCTGCTCATATCTCTCAAGAGCAAGACCGGCACCAAGCGCAACAATCCTCGCCATCTCTGCTGTTAAAAAATCTCCGGGCCCATGGGCATCAGCATTTACTGCCAGTTTTGCCCCGCACATTTCAGCAATTTTTGCCACATGCCCATTTGTCAAAGAGTGTCCCTTTCGCCCCGACAATTCGAGCAAAATCCCTTTTTCTGCTGCAAGGCGTGCGTCTTCAAGTGCGATAAAACCGGGGTGAGCCAATACGTCGACTCCTGCCTCTAATGCAGCACGATTTGTCCCTGGTCGTACCGGTTCGACAACAGTCTCACCATGAGCAACAACAATATCTGCACCAAGTTTTCTTGCATATTCAGTCAATTCTGCCATTAATTCAGGTGGCACATGGGTAAGTTCAATCCCGGCAAGCAATCTGGTGGTTGAAAATGGGTTCATATCCGCCGCTGCTTTGATTATTCGCGGAAGAATGAAATCAATGTTTGATGAGTCCGCATGATCAGTGATGGCAATTGCCTCGTAACCAAGAATTTCAACTCTCCGAACATGTTCGGCAGGGACCAGCTCACCATCACTGAAAAAACAATGGGTATGGAGATCTATCATATTATCTACTCCTGAAGAGGGGGTTATTTAATCATAATTATAAAGAGTTATTTTACAACAGGTTGGTCGTTTATTTGACATTCTACACGTTCATTGCAGGCAGTAATATGCCACGCAACGAGTGCAAACAGGCTTCCTGAATAATAACATGAACGAGTTGTCCCGGCATCAATACATCATTGCTTTGAAAATTAACGATATGGTTTGTTCCACTGCGTCCGGACCATTGTCCCTCTCCAGATCGACTTTCACCTTCAACCATAAGCTCCATTTTAGAACCTATGTATTCCATGTATGTATTCCATGTTCCTCTCCAATGTAATCTCTTGCAGACGTTGCTGGAGCACGGCAAGACGCCGCTCTTTTTCTTCCCGGGGAATGGGATCGGGAAAATCACATGCACGAGCGGGGGGGCGATTGGAATATTTAAAGGAGAAAGCGCTATGATATCGAACCTGCTCGATCAACGCCATGGTCGCCTGAAAATCCATATCAGTCTCACCAGGGAATCCAACAATAAGGTCCGTTGTCAAGGCAATTCCAGGACAAAATTCACGTAAGGTTGCAACCTTTTCCAGATAATGCTCAATAGTATATTTACGATTCATCCGTTTAAGAACGGTATTTGAACCGGATTGGACAGGAAGATGAAAATGGGGGCAAAGCTTATCCAGTTCGGCAAAACAACGCATCAATTCAAGAGAAAGATCATTAGGGTTCGACGTGGTAAAACGGATTCTTTCTATCCCCTTAATTTCGGCGACTTTTCTAAGTAGAGCAGCAAAACCGGTTCGACTGGCAACCGGATGATCGTTACCGTAAGAGTTCACGTTCTGGCCAAGAAGAGTCACCTCCTTAACACCCCCGGCAGCAAGATGGTTCACTTCCGCGAGAATATCTTCAGGTTTTCTGCTGATTTCGCGCCCTCTGGTGAAAGGAACAATACAATAGGTACAAAAATTGTTACAACCCTGCATGATCGTGACAAAGCGCTTATAGGGATGGCCATCTTGAATGGAGGGAAGAAAAGGGGGGATCCGAAAAGATTTAACCATTTCTGTCGCCACAAGACCTTTACCCTGTCGCTGTGTCTCAACGAACAAGTCAGGCAGTTGGTATATATTCTGTGGTCCAATGACCAGATTAACATGAGGCATACGGGAAAGCATTTTTGCGCCTTCCTGTTGGGCAACGCAGCCGGTAGCCGCAATAATCAATTCCGGCTTTTCCTTTTTCCTTTTACGTAATGCGCCGAGCAGGCTGTAGGCTTTCTGTTCGGCCTTTCCCCGAATACTGCATGTATTGACAATAATAGCGTCGGCATCATTAATTAATTCCGTTGGTTCAAATGCATTTGCCAGCAATTGACGCATAATTTCTGAATCGCGGTCATTCATCTGACAGCCAAAAGTTTCTATGTAAAGCAATTTTTTTTGATTCATTTCGTATAACGTTGCCCAAAGACACCTTTTGATTTATCCACAGCAGCAAGGGCGAGCTGGTAACCGTATAATGCGTCGTAATAGTTGGTCATTGCCTGAGTCAAAAGAGTCTGGGCGTCGAGAACATCAGTTGAAGTTGCCAGCTGAGCCTGATATTGGGCCTGGTTGATACGATAATTCTCTTTTGCATGCTCAATGGCTTTTTCTGAAACCTTAATCCTTTTTGCTGCCTGTTCTACCTTCAGGAATGAATTTCTTACATCAAGAGTCACGGCATTCACCGTTTTTGATACCGCTTTTTTAGCATACTGCAGATTTTTTTCAGCAGCAGTGACCTCATCTCTGTCTTTAAGCCAGGTCCAAAGTTTCCAAGTTGCGATTGCCTTGAATGTCTTAACGTCACTCGGAGTTCCCGGACTGGGAGCCCCACCAACCTCATCTCCTACACGGTCAAAACTAGCCGAGAGAGTGACAGAAGGCAAATATGGAGCCTTTTTAATGATAATATCGTTTTCAGCTATTTTGACGGACTTATCCGCCTGGGCAATCTCGGCCCTGTTCTGTCGTGCATCCTCGATAATATTATCCCAACTGAGGTCATGAAGGGTATATTGATCACTTTCTCTAACACGCAAATAAGCTCTAACAGGGCGTTCCATAAGAACATTGAGCTGTGCTCTGGCCATTGAAGTGGCGTTTTCCGCATCAACCAAGTTCTGCTCTCCCTGCGCTAACTCTACTTCACTTTGGAGAAGATCATTTTTGGGTATAAGACCGGCATCAAAAAAAGCTTTAGCATCTTTACGATGCGATTCCAGTCTCAAAACGGATTGGCGCGCTTCCTCCTCAAGCTTTTGCACACGAAGAAGTTCAAAATAACGGGAATATACCTCAAAAACCAGATTATTCGTCACAGCCTCAACATTAAATTTTGCAGACTCAAGAGATAATTCAGACTGTTTTACAGCTGTTACCAGCGACTTGCCTTTGTAAATCGGTTGAACTACTGTGACACCATAGGTAAATAAATCGGCTGGGGTATAAATCTCATCAGGTTGATGCAAATAACTGTACTGAGCAGAAAGAGTAGGGTAGAGATCTTTTTTAGTACTTTTCAAAACAGCCTCTTTGCTTTCCAGATCCGACCTGGCCATGGCTAATTCAGAACTTTCAGCGAGAACTATTTCAATACATTTTTCCAAGCTCAATTCGGTATCAACATCTTCTTCAGCGGTCACAGAACCGACAGAACATAAAAGAACATAAAAACACAAAATCAATAATATACGACTCATACTTAAACCTCAATCAGATTTATTGGAGATGTCTTTAGCAAGATCTGATAATAATGCAAAAAGAACATCTTGTGAATAAATCGGATAACGAATTACAACCAACCCGGAACGAACATCTATTGTGGAAAGAACCGCGAGCCCGTCATAAGCTTCCAGAAGAAATTTCAGGTAATGAATCCGCCGCGGATCAATGCGCAGATAGAGTTTTTCTGTCTCAGAAAAGAGGGTCATACTTTAAGTTGACTATCAATATCTCCTAAAAGATCCCTATATTGAGCGAGCCTTGGTTCAACAACTTCATTGAGGTACTCATCTGTCTGTTCTGTTGCTCGACCGGTAAACTCGAGACCAGTACCGATCATTGACTCAAGCTCTGATGTTGAAAAGGGAATTCGGGAATCCCCGCCAAGACGGGCAAGAAGATCATTATCTCGACCTTCTTCCTTCACAACCTTGCCTGCCGCGATGGAGTGTTTTTTTATAATATCATGAACTTTTTGACGGCTTTCACCTTTTGCAACACAAGCCATGAGAATTTTTTCAGTAGCCATAAAGGGAAGTTCCATACGGAGATGACGTTCAATTTGTTTCGGAAAAACAACCATTCCGCTTGTAATGTTAAGATACAACTTAAGTATAGCATCTGTTAGGAGAAAAGCCTGCGGGATATCCATACGACGAATTGCAGAATCATCTAAAGTGCGCTCGAACCATTGATTGGCGAATGTTGCGGCGAAGTTTGCCGGTAATCCCATGAGCTTTCTGGCAAGACCAGTCATACGTTCACTGCGCATAGGATTTCTTTTATAGGCCATAGCGGAACTGCCAACCTGATCCTTAGCAAAAGGCTCTTCTTGTACTTTTAAATTCGATAGTAAACGAAGATCAACGGCAAATTTATGCGCAGATGCGCCGATCCCGGCAAGGGTTTCAGCGGTTTTCATATCAAGTTTACGAGTATAGGTCTGGCCTGTAACAGCAAAAACTTGATCGAAACCAAGTTTATCAGCAACTAAATTGTCTAATTTACGAACTTTTTCATGATCGTAATTAAATAACTCAATAAAAGTAGCCTGCGTCCCAACAGTGCCTTTGGCACCACGAGCCTTAAATTGCATTTCGAGAGATTCGATATAATCAAGATCCATTATAAGATCCTGTATATAAAGCGTATGCCGTTTACCAACAGTGGTAGGTTGAGCAGGTTGATAATGAGTAAAACCAAGCGTTGCTAGACTTTTATATTTACGACAAAAATCAGTGAGATTCGCAATGACGTTTACAACAGCTTTCTTTATTAATTTCAATGCGTTACGCTGAAGTATCAAATCTGTATTACAGCCAACGAACTGCGAAGTTGCCCCAAGATGAATAATCGGTTCAGCAAGCGGACATTGTTGCCCATATGCATAGACATGGGCCATAACGTCGTGGCGTATTTCTTTTTCTTTCTGAGAAGCAACATCAAAATTTATATTTTTCTCGAATTTTTTCAGCTCATCAATCATTTGCCTGGTAACGATATCAGTCAATCCCAATTCATGTTGGGCCTCTGCAAGGGCAATCCAACAGCGACGCCAAGTCTGAAATTTCGATTGTTCTGAAAATATTTTCTGCATTTCAGTGCTTGTATAACGGCTGACAAGCGGTTCCTGATAAAATTCCTTAGTCATTGTTCGTAATTCTCCATCAAAGATTCCGGGGAAAGGGAAAACAAATCCTTTTTATTTATCACTCAAAGGGGTAAATGGAAACAGTATTATTAAATGTCGCATAATGTATATTATGTTTAATTAAATCATATTAAGTAAAATCAACATGTTGCCCTTTTAGTTTTGGTTAATTGATTTTATTTTGATTATCTAAAAAAAGAAAATTGCTCGACAACAGAGATAAAGCTAGAAACTTTGCGTAATTAAATGGATATCAAAGAAGTTATCGAGAATTCAAGAAATTGTGATTTAGTTATATCGGATACGGATACAGTTTATTCAGCTTCAGCATATTCAATAAGAAGTTGCATTTTTTTTCTTCCATTATACATATTTAATTTAAGCTTATATGCACATCTTATTGTATCTCCGCATTTAATATTAATACTATCATCTGGATTATTTAGCGCATTAAACCATATAGCCTGTAATTCTTTCTTTTTTTGTCTTAACTTTAATGACAGATGTATCGGTTCCGCGCCCACAGCACGGATTCCTGTCACTTCAAAAACTCCTAAAAAAAATGGTTCCTCAAACTCTCTGCCAAACGGCTCCAGTTTTTGTATTTCATTTATGGTTTCAAGCCGAATCATCTCATTTTCCAAGATACCATCTGTTAAAATGTATGGCTCAAGTCGAACGTGCCGGACTTCTTCCAGCACCTTTTTTTCGAATAATTCAGAAAACAAATCGATATCGTTAATATTTAACTTAATACCCGCAGCCCCCCTATGCCCACCAAATGATTTAAACATACCGGGATGGTTTTTATTAATGTTTTGCAATACTTTAAAAAGATCAACTTCCGGTATGGTTCTCGCTGACCCGCTCACTACCGTTCCGTCTCCTAAGGGACTTAATACAACACATGGCCTTCCAAAACTTTCAACCAGACGAGAAGCGACTATTCCCTGGACTCCAGCGTGAAATTTCTGGTCGAAAATTACCAGTGTATTCAATCTTTCCTCACGCAATTTAATAGCTTTTTGTTGCGCAATTTTTACCATATTACGCTCAGTTAGCTTTCTTTCCTTATTATTTTTTTCAAGTTTCTGTAAGCATTCGAAAGCTCTCCCCTGATCAGCAGCAATAAAAAAATTAAGCGCTGCGTATGGATCTGCCATCCTACTTCTCGCGTTAATTCTCGGCGCGACCTGAAAAGCGAGATCGTCTACCGTAAATGGATTATTTTTGTTCTTTCCCAAGTGTTTCCCTAATATGATCCATGCCGGTTTTATGAACTGGTTAATTATTTCCAAACCGTTGTTAACCACAGCTCGATTTGTCGGACTGACAAACGTAACGGCATCCGCTATGGTGCTCAGTCCGACAAAATCGAGCAAGATGCCAAGTTTTTCAGCTTCGGGCTTTAGCATTTTTCGTTCAATGAGTCTATTTCTTACTAGACACATAAGCAACCAACTCACCATACAGCCGGAGATATATTTATCAGGATATGTACAGTCTTTACGGGTTGGATTAACAGTCGCTTCAGCTGAAGCCGGGATACCCGAAGACGGGATAGAATGATGATCCGTGATGATCACCCCAATATTTTTTTCTTTCAGGCGCCTGATCTGCAACTCGTCTGAAGTTCCGCAATCGGCGGTAATGATAAGCTGCGGTCGTTCATCAAGCGCAAGAATTTTTTCAACAAGACCGCAACTGATACCATAGCCATCATTCATTCGATGACCGATGAGGCTGATCAATTTGCTTTCAGGGACACCAAATCGCAATAACGACTGGCGGACAACGACATGAGAGCAAATACCATCGACATCATAATCTGTCAGTATGCCGATAAGGCATCCAGTTGCCACAGCTTCAATAATTCTGTCAGCCGCAATAACGCTATCCTGCAACAATTCTGGATGATGAAGATTTTTAAGTGCTGGAAAAAGAAAATCCTCGAGGGGGAAGCCATGTTTTTGGTCGGACGCTCTGCCGGCAATGATACGTGATTGCAGAGGCGAAAAACCCATACTGCGTGCCTTTTGCAATATTTGGGGATCAGTTTTTCGCGTTATGAAATGTTTTTTGATTTGCGTATTCACTACAACATCCGATTATAAAACAATTTAATTTTATAGCATATCATATTGATAGTATGACTTTATTGATAATTTAACCGGAGGATTGCCTGACAAATTTTTGCATGCATATTTTAACCTCTTCAATTTCGTCCGGCTTAAACCACTGAATTTCCTCATCACCTCCAAACCAAGTAAGTTGTCTTTTGGCATAGTGCCGGGTATCCCTGGCAAGATTCGTGATAGACTCATTCCACCCCCACACCTTATCGATATAGTTAATAATATGCTTGTAGCCGATTGACTGCATCGGGTTAAGATCCTTTGAATATCCCATGCTTAATAACCATTCCACCTCTGCAAGAAGACCATTCTCAATCATAATATCGGTCCTTTTATTAATTCTGCTGTAGAGCATCTCCCGTTCACAATTGAGGCCTATTTTTAAAGTCTCATATCTGGCACGGTTGCGCGCCCTCTCCTTCTGAGCTATGGCGAGATAACGACTCCATTGTATTCCGGTAGCCTCCCATATTTCTATTGCTCTTGTTAATCGCTGGCTGTCGTTTGGATGAATTCTCCTAGCGCTCTCAGGATCCACCTTGCTGAGTTGTTCATAAAGAATAGCATGTCCCATTTCCATCAAGTCGTTATGAACCCTATTCCTGATTTCCTCCGACACCTCAGGCAAAGTGAAAAGGCCATCAAGCAGTCTTGTCATATACATTCCTGTGCCACCGACGAACATAGGAAGTCTGTTTCTGCCGGCAATATCGCTAATTGCCTCTTCCGCATCATTTACATAACAGCCAACATTATATTGTTCGGCGGGATCAACGAAATCGACAAGATGATGCCTCACCCTGTCCCGTTCTTTTTGCGTAGGTTTTGCCGTACCGATGTCCATATACTTGTATATCTGCATCGAATCCATCGAGATTATTTCACAATTAAACTCTTCTGCGACGGCAAGTGAAAGTTCCGTCTTGCCGATTGCAGTTGGTCCGACAAGAAAGACAATTTTCTGTTTTTTATTTTTTAAGGTATTAATCATGATTTTAAAATTACATTACACGCACTAAGTAGGTGACAGACTTTTTTATTTACACTATTATTGCAATCTTTTCAGCTTGGGATTTTCTCATATTCCGTCAAAAAGAATTGACGGTCTCGCAAACAGCTACGCCATCACCATGTATCGCACAAAAAATTTATGTGCGTCATCTCGGCAGTTCGGTGTCTGACTCAGAGCGAATCAATTCTTTTTTTAATTCAGCAACCGGAGATTGAAATTATGGGCCAGAAAATTCTTATCATAGGCGGAGTTGCCTTAGGACCAAAGGCAGCAAGTAGGGCTAAACGTCTTGACCCTGATGCGGAGATTACCTTGATCGACCAGGATTCCATCATCTCGTACGGAGGATGTGGTATCCCTTACTATGTATGTGGAGATGTGGCTGAACCGGAAGGTCTGAGGTCTACATCCTTTCATAGTTTACGGGACGCAGATTATTTTGCCAGGGAAAAAGGGTTTGCTGTCCGAACCAGTACACGAGCATTGAAAATCGATCGTGCCAAAAAAGAACTGCATGTCAAGAACCTCAACAATGGTCAGGAGGATATACTTGCCTACGACAAACTGGTTCTTGCCACGGGTAGCCGTCCCTTTATTCCCCCCATCCCTGGTGTTGAAGCTGATGGAATTTTCACCGTAAGTGATATCCATAAGGCCGTGGAGATAAAAAATCGTCTTTCCCAGGGACAGGTCGGCAAAGCTGTCGTTCTCGGCGGTGGAGCAATCGGGCTTGAAATGGCAGAAGCCATGGCCGATCTGTGGGGTATCGAAACAACGGTTGTTGAAATGATGGACCAGATCCTGCCACGTCTTATTGATAAAAACATCGCCAAAATGGCACAAAAACATCTGGAGGAAAAAGGTATTACTGTCTTTACTTCAGAGCGTGCCGAATCATTTTGCGTTGAAGACGGGAAAGTAACAGCAATAAAAACAGATAAACGCACCATCGACACCGATCTCGTCATTCTCTCCGTCGGTGTAAGGCCCAACAGCCAATTAGCAAAAGATGCAGGACTCGCCATCGGTTCATTTGGTGGCATTATAGTCAATCGGCGTCTGCAGACCTCAGATCCTCATATTTATGCCGGAGGTGACTGCGTCGAAATGGCGGACCTGATAAGCGGCTGTAATACATACGCCCCTATGGGATCACTTGCCAACCGCCAGGGACGTGTAATTGGCTCTAATCTTGCCGGCAAGGCGGAAAGTTTCGACGGTGTTGTGGGAAGTTTTATCATCAAACTTTTTGATAATTGTGTGGCCAAAACGGGTCTCTCTCTCGAAGCAGCAAAGGCCCTCGGAATTGATGCCCTGGCCTCTTTTGTTGTACAGGCTGATAAGGCTCACTTCTACCCGGACAGCAGTATGCTCTTCATGCAGATGGTTGTGGAAAAAGGAACCCAGCGCGTACTCGGCGTCCAAGGAATTGGCCCGAACAACTGCAGTTTGCTTGCCAGAATCAGCGCCGTGGCGGGAATCTTGAAGTACCGACCAACTGTCAGTGATATCGCTAATCTGGAATTTCCCTATGCGCCGCCTTACGCGGCGGCTATGGATATTATCAATGTCCTGGCCAATACTGCACAGAACATCCTCGAAGGACGGAACACTGCCATTAGCCAGGAAGAATTCCTGCAACGTTTTTCCGCAAGGGAATCGACAGATACCCTTTTTGTCGATGTTCGTGCAGCGGCCCAGGGTGGTCCTTTAATGGAAAAATATGCACCCCACTGGTTGAATATTCCCAACAACCAGTTACGTGAAAGAATGAACGAATTACCCCAAGACAAGGAAATCATTCTTGTCTGCAATGCGGGAAGCCGCTCTTATGATGCCATGTGCCTGCTGCAGAAGAGCAACACAAAAACCCTGAACCTGCAAGGTGGAATTGGTGGCCTGAAAAGGGCCGGCATTATTTTATAAACTGTTGTTTGTACATTTATTATCAACCAATAATAACGATACACCGGTCATCCGGTTAAGGAGATTAGGTTATGCCTGAAAGAATTTACAATTTTAGTCCCGGACCTGCAACGCTTCCTGTTGAAGTTCTGCAGCAGGCTGCAAAAGATGTTGTCAATTATCATGACAAAGGGATTGGTCTTATTGAGATGAGTCATCGCAGCAAAGACTTCATCGCCATTACCGATGAGGCTGAAAGCCTGGTCAGAGAATTGCTGAACATTCCCCAGAATTACAAAATTCTGTTTTTGCAGGGTGGAGCCTCGACTCAATTTGCCATGGTTCCCATGAACTTGCTTGGGCCAGGGAAAATCGGATCCTACCTCAACACAGGAACCTGGGCTAAAAAATCCATCAAAGAAGCAAAAATTATTGCCAGCGCCCACGTGGCTTATTCAAGTGAAGAGACAAAATTCGATCATGTTCCTTCCGATGCCGACTACACGGTAGATCCTGCCGCTGAGTATCTTTATTTCGTTTCCAACAACACTATCTATGGAACCCAGTTTCATACCTTCCCAAAATCGGAAAAAATGCTGGTGTGCGATATGAGTTCCGATATCATGTCCCGGCCTTTTGATATCACTCCATTTGGCCTGGTTTTCGCAGGTGCCCAGAAAAATATGGGCCCAGCCGGGGCGACCTTAGTTATTGTCCGCGAGGACTTGCTTGATCGGGTTCCTGAAAATGTTCCCACCATGTTCCGTTATAAAACCCATGCAGATAAGGGTTCCATGTTCAATACCCCGCCCTGCTTTGCCATTTACGTAATCGGGCTGGTCTGCAAATGGCTGAAAGCAAATGGTGGCCTTCCTGCGATAGAGAAAATAAACAAAGAAAAAGCGGCGATTCTCTACGAGGCTATTGATGGAACCGATTTTTATCGAGGCCATGCAAGAAAAGACTCACGTTCACTGATGAACGTCACCTTTAATCTGCCCACCCCTGAACTTGAAGCAAAATTTGTTCAGGAAGGGAGCAAACTGGGGTTAGACGGTCTGAAAGGACATCGGTCCATTGGCGGAATTCGTGCGTCCATCTACAACGCTTTCCCGAAACAGGGTGTTATAGACCTGGTCGAGTTCATGAAAAAATTCGAAAAAACAGCCTGATAGTTGTGCATTACGAAGGTATGATCATCCGGCCTCCGAGTGAGGCCGACTCCATCATCCTGCAGGTGACCGTCGGCTGTTCTCATAATAAATGCACTTTCTGCGGCACTTATAAGGACGTGCGGTTCCGGCTGAAGCCAGACGAAGTCGTTGAACAGGATATCGATTTTGCCGCAACATATTGCAAGCGTCAAAAACGTGTTTTTCTCGCTGATGGGGATGCATTGATCATCCCCCAGCGACGCCTTGTCGATTTGCTGCAACGTATTCGCAGCAAAATACCCTGGATAAACAGAATAAGTCTTTACGGCAACGCCAAATCTATTCTGCTCAAGTCCGTTGAAGAATTGCGGGAGTTAAAAAATCTTGGGCTTGATCGGGTGTATATGGGCCTTGAAAGCGGCTCGGATACAGTTCTTGCTGCCATTAAAAAAGGCGCCGACAGCACGACCATGGTCAGAGCCGCCAAACAGGTTAAAGATGCCGGACTGTTTCTATCAGTCACTGCTCTTCTCGGCATAGGCGGAATAAAACTTTCCGCGGAGCATGCTTTGCAAACCGGGCTTGTCCTTTCGGCCATTTCTCCTAACCAGATCGCCGTACTGACCCTCATGCTTCTTCCGAATACAGAGCTTTATCTACTTGGGAAATCGAAAAAATTCACCTTGCCATCCCAGCGGGAAATGCTTCGTGAGTTGCGAATGATGGTTGAAAATATTACAGTACAGAAATCTCAGTTCCAGGCAAACCACGCCTCGAACTACCTGCCCCTTAACTGCCGTCTCGGTCGGGATAAGGAAAAACTACTTGCAGCAATTGATTTGGCCCTTGCCGGAGAAAAAAAATTAACTCCCGAACATCTGCGTGCCCTGTAAAGCAACAAACCATCATTCCGACAAAAAAATCTCGGCTGTAGACTATATAATTAAACTATGAATCTGATGTTGAAAATACCGTGTCTGACAACTTAGCACAAAAACAAGACCTCAAAAATTTTACCCTTAATGAACTGACCGCCTTTGCCGTGGACCACGGCCTTCCCCCCTTTCGCGGCAAACAGATCTTTTCTTGGCTGTACCGACCGGGAATCACCTCCTTTAATGAGATGACCGATCTGCCGAAAGCGCTACGCGAGTCATTAACCGGATTGGCAACCTTCAGCCGTTTCACATCTTTTATCAAAGAAGTATCCCGCGATGGAACCTGTAAATACGGATTTCATCTCCAGGACGGTAAAATGATCGAGTCAGTGCTGATACCTGAAGCAGACAGAAACACTCTCTGCATTTCGTCTCAGGTTGGATGCGCCATGGGATGTGCTTTCTGTCTTACCGGAACCATGGGATTTTCCAGAAACCTTTCCTGTGCGGAAATTGTCAATCAGGTTTGCGCAGTAAGAGATGACCTCAGTAAAGACAACCGGCCTGGAATTACCAATCTTGTTTTTATGGGAATGGGAGAACCTTTAGCCAATTTTGAAAACCTGACCCGTGCCCTTATCATTTTATCGGATAAACAAGGACTTCATTTTTCGGAACACAAGATTACAGTGTCTACCTGTGGTATCGTCCCGAAAATTATTGAACTTGGGAAAAAATTCAAGGTCAACCTGGCGATTTCACTCCATGCCGCTGATAACAAAACCCGCAGCAGCTTAATGCCGATTAATCAACGGTACCCATTGGAAGCTCTTATGGAAGCATGCCAGGAATTTTCTTTACCTAAAAGGAAGAAAATAACGTTTGAATATGCCCTTCTGAAAGGGATTAACGATTCAGACAAAGATGCTGTCATGCTTGCCCGCCTCTTGCATGGCATACAGGCAAAAATCAATCTTCTGCCATGCAATGAAACGCCCGAAATTCCCTTCACAAAACCTGACGAGCAAAGAATTACTTCTTTCCAAAACATTCTAAAGAAAAGAGGTTATACGGTACTTATCCGTTCAAGCCGCGGAGCGGATATCTCCGCGGCCTGTGGACAATTAGCGTCTAAGTCTGCTCTTTCATCAACCTCAGCGTAACATCCTACGACTCAATGTCGTTGATAGTGATGTCGATCATCATGCCGGCCTTTGTCATGTCGCCAATCGCAGCTGTGGCGTTTCGGCCCTGAATGATCTCGTCCGGGAATGATTACCGCATTACGAGGATAATAGGGCACAACGATTCTCGGCGGCGGAGCAGGAGTTCGCATAACAAGCTTTTTTTCCCGTCCATATCCGTCATTGTAACCGTGAACGACATACCTTTCTCTGTCTGCCTCATTACCGATAAGATAGCCAACGACGCCACCGATAGCTGCGCCAACCAGCACCCCTTCCGCATTACGACTTACTGCCTGACCGACGAAAGCCCCACCAGTTGCCCCCATGACAGTTGCGGCAGAAGAATGATCCGCTTGTGCACTAGCTGACATACAGAGAAAAAAAAGAGAAATAAGAACGATGATTTTTTTCATAAGATGACCTCCTTTTTCAAAATTTTTCCGTTCTTTTAATGCTACGGTAAAACGGAACATTAAGAAAAAATAGAGGACATCGGGAGGCATCCAACCGGACATGACCCGACATCGATCAGATATTTTATTTATTTCAATATGATAGGATTTTTACTTAGAACCAGCTATCCGGTATGATGCCATGCCGATATGGCTTTCTTTACAGCGGGGGCACCGGCCAGGAGGAGTCAACCGATGCCTGTCCTTGAAACGGAAACCACATTTTAGGCAAAAACATGGTGTCACCACCAGCTTTTTCCCTTGCTTATTTAACGATCGGCGGATGTGAGCAAGATGATCATACACTTCCTTTTCCCGGATGGAAAGAAGCTGGGAAATAGCCAAGGCGTTAACCTCTTGCTCACTCAATAAAGCAATTATCTGCTGCCGAATCGTTCCCACGAACTCTGTTACATCCTTATTTTTGCTTCAGTCTTTTGCCGATTCTTTTCAAGATGGCGAAAATGATTAACAGCAGTTTCGGCAAACCGTCCTACAACACTCGGCAGATCAGAATTCTGCCAGACAGCTGAGAAATCCGGGGTCTCAAGTAGACTGCCACGGACAGCAAACGCTGGACTCAACTCAGGAACCAGACTAATATCATCATATGCCAACCTGATTTTTCCCTCAGAAAGCCGAAGGAGAAGTTCCTGTATCGTGTATACAAAAAATTTTTTCACATCCTCTGTGGATTCAGCAGCACCAATTTTTTTTCTGTAATCGGGCAGCAATTCATTTTCTACTTTTGTAAACGAAAGTTGTATTGTCATCCGGCCCTCCCAGCAGAAACTTTTCTGCATTCTTTGTGATTTTAACCTTTTATTACGGCCAGAGGCCGCAACTCCACAATTACCTCAACCAGATCAAGCTGATTTTCGACAACCTCATCAATATTTTTATATGCTCCGGCCGCTTCATCCAGATCACGTACATGACGGAGGGAATGAATAATACCTTGATCTTCAAGTTTTTTTCTCTCCTCTTCCAGATTAAGCTGACGCTGTGCCTGTTTGCGGCCCAATTTCCGCCCTGCACCATGGGAACATGACTGGAAACTTTCTATATTCCCCTTACCCCTGACTATATAACTTGGACTTCCCTGGGATCCGGGGATAATACCGATTTCTCCTTCCCTGGCGCTTGTCGCCCCTTTTCTGTGTACGATGACATTTTCATGGAAATGTGATTCCATTGCTGCATAATTATGGGCAATATTTATCATCGGGGCAAATGTAACCAGAGGAACGACAGCAGAAAGAGCCTGTTTTACTCGATCCATCATTAGCTTGCGATTCGCGTAAGCGAACTCGACACAAAAGTTCATCTCGCGCAGATATTTACGCCCCACAGGACTATCAATAGGCAAGAAAGCCAGCTGCCATTTCTCCGGAATATTTGCACCCCATTTCCGGTTCAACTCCATGGCAAGCCGGTTATAATGATTTGCAACCTTAAACCCAAGATTCCTGCTGCCGGAATGAATCATCAGCCATATGTGCCCATCATTACCCTGCTGAATCTCGATAAAATGATTTCCACCCCCCAGGGTTCCGAGTTGAGACAACGCATTATGATATTCCTCACCGATAATGGGAAAATCCGTCAATGGCCTGCCCTCTGTTGATGGCATCAAATTCTGGTCCTGCTTTTTTTTGTGATGCTGAAAACCGAGGGGAACTGTTTTCCTGATCCCGGAGAGAACAGCTTTGATTTTATCACCGGCAAGAGATGTCAAGGATGTTTGAACGGCGCACATGCCACAACCGATATCAACACCTACGGCATTCGGAATTACAACCTGTTCTGTAGCCATAACCCCGCCAATCGGCATCCCATAACCCTGATGCGCATCAGGCATAACGGCAACATGCTTGAAAATAAAAGGAAGGTTTGCCAGATTTCTGGCCTGCTCCATGGCTCCGGCTTCTATATCATCCAGCCAGAGCTTTATTGGTTTCTTTTCACTTGTAATGATGCGTTTCATGTGATGTCGGTTTTGTATGTCTTCTTCATTGTTGACTTTAATCAGAACATTTATTGCATTACATCAACACTAATTTCGTTTGATGCCAATTGTAATTCCCGTTTTGCGGAACCAACACTTGAGAAAAGAATATAAGCTTCAGGGAAAGGCAAGATTATAAATTATCTTCCATCAAGGCTAAAAGAGAGAGCATCAAACTTGCCCCTGATACATAATATTGCAATGCAGTAACGGATATACCGGTTTAGTTCCATGAAAAATCATTTCTCCGGCGTTTATTCGTATGAGGAGAATTTTCTTTACTTACCGTTTCCTCGTTGTACTGCTGAATACTTTTTTTCAAATATATAAAATAATCACTATTTTCCCCTTCAGCCATTACTGCGTCAAGAATAGCAAGAATTTTTCCCCGGGGAAAAATTCCGGAATGAAGTTTACAAACAATAAGATTACAAACTGTCTCAGGGAGTCTGTCCTTGATAACAAGTGTCTGTTGGAGAGTTTGGCAAGCGATCCTGCAGTGACGATTATCCTGTCAGGTGAAAGTTGAGTTTGAAAAAGGGCTTCACAGGCCCGTGGCAGATCTGGATAAAGATAGAAAGAATACTTCTTATGGTTGGTTTTCCTTTTGCCAGCCATTGATTGAGTAGGGTGCCCCAGATTTTCAAAAAAACTATTGGGATTTCCGCGGCAACAAATCCAAAACAGGCTTCCAGATGGGGATGCATGCCGCGACGCACCAGACGCTGGATACTGTCGGTATTCAATAAAAAGTGATTCTCGTTGCGGTTTAACAACCAACATGAGACATCCTGACGATCAATCCTTCATGATAACTTGGCTGCGAAACAGCTAATCAGTATATGTCTCCTGGCAACGAATATTTTGAATGATAAAAGAACCGAAAATTTTCCGGCCGGCTACCCATTCATCTCCATTCATGCCAAAGCGGAAACACTACGACAGCTGAAAACATATACCGTACTCAGATGTCTCGTTGAATTTTTTTGATCTTCTCCAATAGATCTGTTATTTCTTCCCGGCTAGACTCGGAGGTTGAGAGATCAAGCGCTTTTTTCAAATGAAAGATACTTGTATCGAAATTACCTTCATAATAGAAACTCTTGCCGAGATTAAGATGGGAAAGAGCCTGATTCCCCTTCTTTGCTTGGATCTGCGCAAGCTGAAAATAAGCCTTCGGATAATCGACACTGGTACCTAATACCTGTTTATAGAGGGCCTCAGCCCGTTTGTCATCGCCAGTCTGTTGTAGTGCAAGCGCAAGATTAAAGGTTCCGTACCAGTTACCCGGATCTTTATTGCGTGCGTCTTCAAGATACATGAGTGCCGTTTCTCTCTGTCCGGCCTGGAGATAAATAACTCCGAGATCGGTAAGCAAAATAGGTTTGTCCGGGTAATGAAGAATCACTGCACGCATTTTTTCCACTGCCTTCTCATTGTTGCCAGTAGACATATCAGCCAAAGCTAGACCATAAAGAGCCATCGCTTTAGTATCTTCATCCGTCGCTTCTCTAAGTTCTTTTCTATATTTCGCATAAAGCTTCTGCACTTCGATAGTAAGCGAAGCAACTCTTGTCTGCATCCTGCGGAAGGCAAACTGATCAAAATGGCGATACTGGGAGAAACCCTTGACATGAATCAGATCCTCCACATACCCCATACGAAGCCTGGGTTGGGGATGAGTAAGCAGATAAGGAGGGATATTCCCCATTCTTATCTTTGACTCCTTATACATCTTGTTGAGCATGGACAACATATCTTTGGGATCGCGATGCTGGCTTTCCATAAGATTGAAACTGATTCTGTCCGCCTCCTCCTCGTCCTGCCGGGTATAAGCCAAACTCATGGCTGCCCCGGTAGCCATACCCCCGGTAACCAGTGCCTGGGAAAGCGCCCCCCCTCCCAGGGCAATACCAGCCAACATCATCGCCAGAGTCCCAGCAGTAAGTTTTGTTGATTTTTCTATGCGATCGGCAATATGGCGGCTGATAACATGCCCACACTCATGGGCCATAACACTGACAAATTCACCTTCGTTATCCATGGCAGTAATTATGCCTGAATGAAAGAAAATCAGCCCGGACGGCGAGGCAAATGCATTGAACTCCTTATCATCAATGACATAAAAATGATAATCGAAAAACTGAGGGCCAGCGTCAGCAAGAATGGAATCACCGAGTTCATTGACATACTGACTGACATCAAGCTCATCGACCAGCTTGAATTCCTTGCGAATTACGGCAAGCATCTTTTCACCGTATTCTCGTTCCTCCTTAACAGAAAAAGCGGAAACGGCGGAGGGATGAAAAAAAATTAGATCGGCGGCGAGGAAAAAAATTAGGACGATAATACTTACTGTCCGCCGAACAGCATCGGTTAAACAAAGGTTCAACATAGTCACGACGGTGAAGGGCCTTTGTAAAAAATATTGGAGAAAGGCTCAACGGAAAAAGGATAATTGGTAAATCAAATTGACAACAACTTGACAAAGCATGTATTTTAAAAGTTTCATCAATTTACTCGATTATCAATGAACATTTCGTATTTGTCAATTTAAAAAATGCTCTGTGAGTTGCACATAACCAACCTTGCCCTGATTGAAACACTCTCTCTTACCTTTGCCGGAGGGCTTTCCGCACTTACCGGGGAGACCGGAGCAGGAAAATCCATCATCCTGCAAGCCATCCATCTTCTTTCCGGCGGGAAAGGATCCGCCACATGGGTACGTAGCGGCACTGAAAATGCTACCATTGAGGCTCTTTTCGAGGTAGGCGATGATCACGAGCAGGTGTTGACCAATCTCAGCGCGCAGGGATTCGATTCGGACGGTACTGTCATTATTAAAAGAATACTGGGTATTAATGGGAGAAGTCGTTTTTATATCAACGGCAGTCCTGCTACTACCAAGATAATTGGTGAACTTACGGAAAATCTGTTCAGCGTGGCAAGCCAACATGACCACCAGCAGCTACTTGCCAACCGATATCATCTCGATTTTATCGACGCAGTTGGTGGTTTGTGGCCACTGCGCCACGAATTTTCAAACCTCTTTGATACATGGCAGCAGAAAAAAAACGATTATGATTCCCTGCGCCAAAAGGAAATGCAAAAAGAACAGCGTAAGGATTTCCTTTCCTTTCAAACTACAGAAATCAATAATGCCAAACTGATTCCCGGGGAAGATGAAAAACTTGTCGAAGAAAAACAACGGCTCAAAAGTGCTGATGATTTAACCCGGCTAGGCCAGAAAAGCTACTCCCTTCTCTATGGTACAATTGACCCTCTTGGTCAGGCACGCAAAAATCTCATGCAGATGCTGGAGCTTGACAACGGCATCGCCCCATTGACGGAGGAGCTTGCGGGTCTTAGCTATCAGTTGGAAGAAAAGCTGATTGAACTACGTGAATATATCGACACAATTACCGATGATCCGAAAACGCTGGATATGGTACTTGCCCGTTTGGATATCATACAACAACTGAAAAGAAAATATGGCCCGGAACTGGCAGATGTCATAAATTATGGGATCAATGCGTCCAATGAACTGGAAGAACTGGAAGAACTCGATATCCGCCTAGGGAAACTCGAAACGGAATTGCAACGTATCGAAACCAAAGCGCGCATATCTGCAACAGAACTCTCCCGCTCTCGGCAGCAAACTGCTCAACAGATTGAAAAAACAATCATAAATGAACTCCATTCCCTTTGTCTTGACCGCGCCGTTTTTAAAATACACTTTCCAACAGGTGAACAAGATCTATCCACTCTCAACCGTACCGGTTCGGATCGACCTGTTTTCATGTTTTCAGCCAATCCAGGAGAGCCGGTCAAACCGATTGCCCAAATCGCCTCTGGTGGAGAGCTATCACGCCTGCTACTTGCCCTCAAATGTCTGCTTGCCCGCCGTGATCAAGTGGAAACCGTTATTTTCGATGAAATTGACACTGGGATAAGCGGGAAAACCGCCGAATCAGTGGCGAAAAAAATTAAAGAACTGGCGAGTCATCATCAGGTTATCTGTATTACCCATCTCCCCCAAATCGCTTCCTGTGCGGATGATCATTACAGGGTCAGCAAGCATGTCAGTAACGATAGAACCATTACGAACATCGTTCTTCTCGATGAAAAAGAAAAAATAATGGAGCTTGCCGGTATGCTGGACGGGGATTCAGTCTCTCCCCAGACTTTGGCCTATGTCAAGGAACTGCTTAGTCGCAATCAATAAATTTCACATCAATATTTCTACTTAACACTCATGAACAAACGATCAAGAGCTATCGCTCTTTTTTCCGGTGGATTAGACAGTATCCTGGCTTGCAAAGTAGTAGATGAACAGGGTGTTCTCGTTAAGGCTATAAAATTTGTTACCCCATTTTTCGATTATGACCTGCTTGCTGACGAACCGCTTTACAGGAAAAAAATACAGGAAAAATATGGCATAGATGTTGAGTTAAGAGATATCTCCACCCCTTATCTACAAATGCTACGCAATCCCCCACACGGTTTCGGCAAACACTTCAACCCCTGCATTGACTGCAAAATTTTGATGCTCATTGAAGCAAAAAAAATCATGCTTGAACAATGCGCGGACTTCATTATTACAGGAGAAGTTGTCGGACAGCGGCCAATGTCACAAAGAAAGGATACCCTGCGGATTATAGAGCGAGACAGCGGAACCGACTCCATTTTGCTCCGGCCTCTGTGCGCCGCCAGCCAAAAACCGACTCAGGCCGAATTGACGGGGATTATTAACAGGGAAAAGCTGCCATATTGCAGTGGACGGGGGAGATCCCAGCAAATTGAACTTGCCGAACGATTCGGCATCACTGATTATCCGAACCCTGCTGGTGGATGCGTCCTTACAGATCCTAACTTAGCAAGACGCATAAAAAATCTCTTCGTTGAAACACGATTAATTACAAAGGAAGATGTCCGTTTTCTGCTGACTGGCCGACAGTTCCGATTACCGCATGGAGGCTGGCTTACCGTCGGGCGGGATAAAAACGACAACGCTGCGGTCATGCGTTTGCTGCTTCCAGGCGACCTTCTCGTTACGCTTCA
>QKJV01000177.1 GCA_003249165.1 Desulfobulbaceae bacterium
CTACTTATCCCCAGTTTCCATTTGCACAAATCTCTCGACTTCCCACCACCGGATCTATATTTGAAGGTTAGATTGTCTGCCGAGTCCCGCCTACTGTATGGAAGTGACATCTTAGTAAAAGAAGACCGACCTCCGCATCAAGAAATGCACAAACAGATTATTGCTTCTCTTAGCCATCGTCTAGTTATGCTCCGCAGTCTGTGTTGCTCAAAAGTCTTTGACAAATATACTCCAGGTTACACAGTTTACTATGCACAGAAGTTTTGTCTTTTTGGGTTGAGGGCTTTGGTAATCTTAAAGGGTGATTACGATACTCAACGAAAACATGTTATTGAGCAGATTATTTCAGGTGGGATACTCTCGTCCAAGAATTCTGCTTATTTCTCAGATCTTCTAGAACGCTTTGAGCAACAGCAATATCCTCAAACAATGGATGATCGTTTGAGTGTACTGTTTGGTACGATCGAACTGCTCGAAGAAATACAAGATCGAATTGTTCATCTACCAGTTTTGATGGAGTAATCATATGTCAATAAAAGCTCCGGTGCGATACCGCCCATACACATCATTAAGGTTGAAGTTGTTAGAGGCTTGCCAACTCCGCTGCCGGTTTTGTCATCATGAGGGAAATGCCTCGGTTCGTTTTGTTGATGTGGAAACAGTTTTGCAGAGCGTACTAGAAATGCGAAGCGTACTTGGGTTGAATAAGGTTCACCTGACAGGAGGTGAACCTACTCTATATCCATATTTGTTTGAATTAATCGAATGTCTGGCGTCCAATCACTTTCAGGTAGCGATTACCAGTCATGGCCTTTTCTCAGAAGAGAAGTTCGAGCGCTTGTCTCATTTTCTTGAGCGAGGTGATGTTACCTATATAAATTTTAGCCTTCATACTTTAAACCCTGAGCAACATCTTGTCATCAATGGCCAAAATGTGAATGAAGTCAATTCTAAAGATGCCGACAAAGCTCTGCAGCAGATTACAGGGAATATTGAGCGGCTGGCAAAAGTAGGGACAGTTAATATCAATTGTGTTGTGTCGGACGAAATACAATCTTTACACCAGGTGTTTGAGTTTGCGCGCAAGAATCGAATTATCCTGCGATTGGTTCCTGATTGGACGGCACTTGATGCTGCTCATTCTACAATTCGTGAATTCCTTCGGGTCAAACAAGCAGAATTCTCAACTTTTGTGGCGGTATATCCAACCTCGAATTATTCGGTCCGTTACCAAGTAAACGATATGCCGTTGGATGTTAAGCTAATTCGCTCTGTGGATTTTGATAGTTTGTGTACCGGGTGTTCATTTATCAAAAATTGTGTAGAGTTTTTTGGAAATGTACGATTAGAGGGAAACCCACTACATGTAAGGCTTTGTATTCATCGACAGGGAGAACCTTATACAATGCCTGTCCAAAAATTTTTGGATAGCGCCCAGTGTCGTGAACTCAGGCAGCGTCTTTTGCAATCCCCTCCAGCGATCGACAACCTTTCTGTAAGTGGTCTGCATGAACCTTTTGGCATTCGAGAGCCTCTGCAACTTGGGCGGCAATGAACTTCAAGAAGCGGCTTACTTGTTAGAGATAGAAACTGCGCTGACCTTGGGTAACAGATATATTGAACAAGGTCAATATACGAAGGCTCGGAAGGTATTTGAACACCTCATTGAACAAGACCAATCACAAGCTAAGGCATTAAACGGCCTCGGTCACGTTTATTTTTGTTTGGGGACCCTGAATAATGCGTTGAAAGCTTTCCAACAAGCCATTGTTTTAGATCCAACTTTGGCACTGGCACATCAAAATATGGGATATCTCTATAGTGATCTCGAGAGCTATGGTGAGGCTGTTCCTGCATTTCAAAACGCGATTAGACTCGAGCCCGACAATGCACGTCCCCACTATGGTTTGGGCTTAGTTTATCTTCTTCTTGGAGATGAGGCTCGCGCAAAAGACATTCTTCAACTTGCTAGTTCCTTAGACCCATTTTATGTTGGACCACGAATTTCTCTTGCCGTAATCTATCGGCGCCAGGGAAAGGAAACCGAATACTATGAACAAGTGCGCTTCGTGAGACCACTCATAGACAGACAAAAGAACTACACGCGAGCCTGTTTTGCAGCGTTGTGTGGAAATGTGGATGAAGCGCTAAATTGGCTCGAGGAAGTCGTTGAACAAACCCCTGGCTATCGTTGGACGATTCGGCATGCGATTGATTTTGCTGCTATTAGAAACCATCCTCGCTTTTTGAATTTGCTTGGTAATCTCGATTTCTCCCGACCTTGATGATTTCATTTCATAACTTTCCTTCGAATAAATTCTTATATTAGAAGTCGAACTCGAACTGCTAATTACTAAAATTTCTTGTTTTTAGAAGTATCAATACCTAAAATTTCCAATTTCTCCCTTGAATCAAACCTTAACATTGACAAAAAACACTCAACAGTATCTGTTGGTGGTTCTTCCAAATCGAGTACCCCCGCGCAGACTCGAACTGCGGCTTTCGGCTCCGGAGGCCGACGCTCTATCCACTGAGCTACGGGGGCGTTGTGAACCACGGATACACTTATTTGAACGGTATCTTTCGGTAGTCCGGTGTCCTATTTTATTGCTATTTAAGCTTGCGTGCAAGGGGGATATAAGACAACCCCATGATGAATGGGTGGCTGTTTTATGTTCGCGCTATCAATTGAACACCTGATACGGGGAGGGTAATCTTGTTCTGATATTTTTGAACTTACAAAGTTGTTTGTTGACATGGGGTAAGGCAATAAATAAAATGAGTCTTGTACCCACATTATTAGCAGTTTATACTGCTAGCACCTTTTATGTGGGATGGTGCATTTTATGGCAAGACTACCCCCTCGCCCGGGGGTAGTCTGTTTAATAAGCATCCTCGGTGAAAATAAATTTGGATGATAAAGGGACAGAACAACAAAAGAACTTGATTCTACGCCCTGGAGCATTTACGTATCTTTCAGGGTGAGGCAAGATCTATTTACCGTTCTTATCAAGGCAGAAACGGCGCTTGTGTTGGCAGCGGGGCTAAGGTTACACCTAGAAGACGCGCAATTTCATTCAGGTATTGGTTATGTATCTGTCGTGAAAGGATAAGGCCCTGATTGATGTTTTTTTGATCTGCGCCACCGACAAAAGCGATCAATGTCTGTATGACGGCGTTCATGTAGGTTATTTGCAAATCTTTGACCGTATCCAGGCAGACTGGTACCTTCTGGTCTTCTGCATCGCGACGAATACGTTGTAACTCGGAGATGTGTGTGTTCAAATTCTGGTAGTGGGTCTAAGTACATGCTGCATTCATAATTTGCAAATTGTATTCGACGATAAACCATCGAGTTACAATGTGATGCATGTAATCAACTTTCGAGAAGGAAAGCGTTTTGCGAACAAAGCGAGCGACCTTTTGCCGTAATGTGCAGTTCCAGCGCTCAACATGATTGGTTTGTCCGCTATCTTTGCCAACACTGCGATGTGTTTCTTCTGGGAAGACTTTTTCATAAGCTTCCCAGAAATCACTGAAACTGTGACAACTTCGATAAGCTGACGGTATGCGCTTCCAGAGTTTCTGACAAGTCTCTGCGCTTCGATCTCCGATCACAAAGGCAACGATTTGGCGTGTTCGACGACAAAGAACGATCCAAATCCAACGCTTATTCTTACGAAAACGGACAAATGACCATAATTCATCCAGTTCGAGTACGTCATCTTGCTGCGTAGGCAAGAGCGTTTCTTTCAGGTTTGGCTGTGCGTTGACTTTTTTTGCAGCCAACTTGCCAGTGTGTTCCGGGAAATTCCGTAGAGTCTGGAAATGCCACGCATGCTTGGTCTTTCTTTGTAAGCAGCCAGAATCTGTTCTTTCTCCGTTTCAGTATAGCTATTCTTCGGATTCAAAACACCGGATTTCTTGCAGTCTTTGCAGAAATATTGTTGGTTACCATAACGGTTCTTGCCGTTTTTCTTCAAGTTGCTGCTACCGCAACGGCGACATGTGTAGATTTTCTCTTCGATTATCATAGGCATAGTCTAATCGAAACATTTAGCCTGAACCACTACCAAAATTTGATTGTTTGCTGCAATGCCCTCAGAAAAAGCTTAAAGTACTAACTTGTTACTTTCGTGAGAAAGGTGGTGTAGCGCTCTCAAACGATCTTGTATATCCTTGTCTTCATCATGAACAATGCCCAAGAGCAATGTCTCCATCCAGGTAAGATAATCCCAAGTTTTCTCTTCTGCTCTTTCAAGCCCCCAACGCCATCCCGGCGGATCGCCACTCCACTTAGGACCTTGCGGACCACTTTCGCCATCCATCTTGACATAGCGGCCCCACAAGCCTTTGTAATCCAGCCAGGGCGTCTGCTCGCTCAATACCCAGCGCTCATCCGTAGGAGCAGTTTGCGATTGCCATTTGTTGTCATCGTCGCTAAAGCATCCAATTTCCTTCCCTTTCCCGTCTGCAACTTCAAAGGAACCGCTCTTGGGATGTGTTCCTCTATCCGAGCCACCTTCCAAACCAGAACTCTCACGAAACCAGTGGATGAACTTTTCCAACGCTTCTACAATCCGTCGAACCGCCCCGCTGAACTGCAGGGAGGCGGTTGGATAGCCCGCTTCCGGGTAATTTGCGTGCGAACCCAACGCAGCATACACAACAGGATGCGAAGTGGCCATGCCATCTTTCTCGTATTTCTCTACGTTTCTCCAAAACCGAAATTCGCCATAATGATGTTGCGAGTAAGCCACCCCAAAGGGAACAACTGTTTTTTCAGAACCTTCCTGGCCTTCAAGATAAACCTGTATGGTCTCCCAATCCCCCTCATGGTTATTCATTCCACCAGCCGTGCTTCGAAAATCATTAAAAGCATAGAAATAATGATATTGCAAAACAATCCAGCCCTTTTGGCGACAGACACGTCCATAATACCAGTATTTGTTTGATGAGCCTTTAATTTGTCGATCGTATCTTTCTTTCGCTTTGTTTGCGTCATTGTTAAACAAAGTGGAACGAAAATCCAGGATGTAAGCAAGTGTGCTGGTTCCTAACACACCCAGTGAAATGATCACGGCAGACCCTATGGTTATATATTCAAGTACTCTGGTCAAGAAGCGATCTAATATCGGCGGATAGGTATTCCCAAAGAAATAGATAAGCAGGCTGCTCATCAAAAACAATCCAACGGCAAACACAACAAACCACAGGATGCGCCCATTCCACTTCAACTCCGGACCTCGATCCCTATCAGCGCTAATGATCGGAAGGGGATTCAACGCATACCACAATAGTCCCACACTTGAAAAAGAAATTTGAGCTACGTACAAGAGACCATTAGAAAACCATCCGGTTGCGTCTGCTAGAAGTTTAACTCCAACGACAATCAACAACGTTAAGGTTAAAAATATGATAGCTTTCCGTTCTCTAGGTCTGTCTCTATCGAATTCGGTGCCCATTAAAAGAAAGATGTATAACATCACCGAGGTACCTGCAAAGATGAGTGCACCGTCCCTGGCA
>QKJV01000169.1 GCA_003249165.1 Desulfobulbaceae bacterium
TGGTACTGCACCTGTAATGGAATGCCATACATGTCACGACCCGCACCGGTGGGATTCACACAGCAATCATAAGGGAAAAGGAGAGAATGTTGAAGGTACGCCGCTTACCAGCTTTCTCCGTAAACCTGCAGGAACAGACAGTGCTTTATGCGGCAGCTGTCACGCAGCACAATATTTAATTGTGGGCACGGATCATGACCTTAACGTGACTGCACCGAAAGAAAACAACATCCAGAAACTGACAGCATCACAAGCCGGTGTGTGTTCACCCTGTCATGTCCCACATAATGCTACTGCTCCGATGCTTTGGGCCCGATCCTTTGGCAAAAAACCATCTTCCCCTTCGTCACTGTGTCTTAACTGCCATGTTACAAAAGGGCCAGCTGAGAAAAAGACTGTCGGCAAAAATACACATCCGGTTAATGTGAAAGTTGAAAATTTGCCCAATTTAACATTACCTGTGCGTAAACTCGCAGATGGATCATCTGTCATGGAATGTCATACATGTCATGATCCACATCAATGGAATTCCAAACTCAACAAGAAAGGTATTGGAAAAAATATTGAAGGTAATGCAAACGACAGCTTCCTGAGAAGTCCTAATTACGAGAAACCGACCTTATGCGCAAAATGTCATGAACGGAAAAGTCTCGTTACCGGGACAGATCATGATTTACGGGTAACTGCACCCGATGCAAAAAATATGAGCGGTAAAATGGCAAAGGATGAATCAGTATGCGGGCCTTGTCATGCTGTTCACAATGCAGCAGAAAAAAGATTGTTATGGAATTATAAGCTTGCAGATGATGGGCAGGACTTTATTGAAAGAGCATGTAACGGATGTCATGCACCTAATGCTGCAGGCAAAAACAAAATAGTAACTTCAGGACTGCATCCTAAACAATTTTATTTTGGGTACCATAAATCCTACCGAAATATTCTTCGCACCATGGGACCGACAGCTGAACCCATACCTCTTTATATGCATGATGGGACTAAATCGCAATCAGGTGAGATAACCTGTGCAACATGTCATGATCCGCATATCTGGAATTCGAACCAGGAAATTGCAGGAATAGGTAAAAATGTAGAAGGTAATATTGTCGACAGTTTCCTTAGAAAAGGTGCCAGAAATGATTTGTGTTACGCATGTCACGGCATTAAAACCTTGTTACTGTATAGATTTTACCACAATGCACAGGAGAAAAAGAGTATTTTAGGTATTACTATGCCTAGTGCTGAGCAGGTTGAAAAAACGACTCGTCCACTGAGTAACCCTGCAGGTACAAACATAGATAAGGACGGAGTAAGATAAAATGGGGCGTTACCGCATTGCATCACTTTTTTTTCTGGCTTCACTGTTCATATCAAACACAGTAACAACTGTGTCAGCGGATACGAGTGCCCCATCAACAAATACAATTGCGGAGCAGTCACAACAAGCAACTGACCCGCATAATATGGATTGTTCCAAATGCCATATAAATGGCGAGGATGGGAAAGCTAGTAAAGAGCTTGTAACTGGATCTGACAGTAATGCTCTTTGTAACTCATGTCATTCAGGCGTTAATCTCCATCCTGTAGGAATTTCGCCCTTAAATACATTTTCAGCAGATGAAAGCTTTTTGTTGCCGCTTGGTGAAGGCAAAGATAAGGGGAAGGTAATCTGTCTGACCTGCCATTACATTCACAAAGACAGCCATACCCCTTATCTTTTAAGAGCAAATAATGCCTCCCCTCTTACTGAACGCAGCAGTTTATGCTCGGTATGCCACAAGGATCGTTTTGCTGGAATCAATCCACATACTGCAAAAGATAATTCATGTGTCTATTGTCATGTATCAAATCCTGAAAAGAGAAAACATAAAGGTGCAATGACAAATGATGAAATCGATGCAGCTTGCTTCTTTTGTCATTGGTCGCTGCGAAGAAATCATTATAAAGATCTCAATCCTCTGCCTGACCCACTTGTACAAAGTATGCTTTCTCCTGAAAGCCCCCTCAAACAGGGTAAGATGTATTGTTTAAGCTGTCATCCTCATCATGGGAAGAATGACGAAAAACATCTTATTACCGATGAATATCTTCAACTTGCTGCAGTATCACGCAACATAAATCCTCACTGGAAAAATCTTATGTGCATATCCTGCCATAAGAGTCCTCCTTCAAAGGGTAAACCTAACTTACTCGGTACTGGTGATTTGAACGAACTCTGTAATAGATGTCATAAATCGCAGTTCGCCAAATCAGATATCCATCCAGTAGGTATTAAACCTTCAAAGCGAATCAATATTCCAGCGGATATGCCATTGCATGATGGAAAAATTACCTGTGAGACATGCCATAAGTCCTCACTGCAGGAAAGCGCACTGCATATTGATACAGTTGGAAGAGAAAATCCGAACTTCTTGAGAAAAGCGAATCTCCCTCGCAACGAGTACTGTTTTATCTGCCATCAGCAGGAAACGTATCGGCGTCTTAATCCCCATCTGCAACATGATGAAAAAGGACAGATCAAAAAGGATACCTGTTTGTTTTGTCACGCCGTTATACCTGATGTATATGAGTTTGGACCCGAAAAAGTAAAATTTATTGTCAATGATCCAAACGAATATTGTATTGGCTGTCATCCAGGATACAGTGATAATCATCCTGCAGGAGGTGTTCACCTTGTAGTTCCATCAGAAAAGGTAATGAAAGCTCTTTCTACCTCTGTACAGAGAATTGGAGTTGAGCTTCCTCTATATAATGGCAAAATAGTCTGTGCAACCTGCCATAATCCTCACGACCAGGGAGTTATAAAGTATCCGGCATCTGCGACTGGGACAAAACGAGAAAACAAACTGAGACTGATGCCCGGGATTACCCAGTGCACAGGTTGTCATTGGGATAAAGAGTAAGCGAAATGGAGGGTGATAATAACCCTCCTTTTTTTATTTATTTCGGTTGTATTAATTTTTTTTCATTACGCATAATTACAATTCAAATCATTCAACGTTGCTTTGATTTCCTCTGCAAATTCAAGAAGGCTTACTAAATTTACACATATTCAACTTTTCTGAATAACATTAACTTTATCCTTACCTCCAAATTAGATAAAGTCTTTATAGAATTTATCTAACTCTGTAGTATAAAAAAATATCACCAAAAATTGCCTTTAATTTGTTATTCTTGATTATGTAACTGGCTAAAATAACAAATGAAAAATAATGGTTTTTCTTTGACAAGTTACGCTTGGCTTTCCATTGGCGCTGCAATTTTAACAATGGGAATGAAAACCGTAGCCTACCTGGTGACAGACTCTGTAGGTCTTTTGTCAGATGCCCTTGAATCTCTGGTAAATCTTGCGGGCGCATTAATGGCATTGGCCATGCTAAAAATTGCATCACTCCCGGCAGATGAAAACCACTCATACGGCCATACTAAAGCAGAATATTTTGCCAGCGGGCTTGAAGGAGGTCTTATTCTTATTGCCGCAGCAAGTATTGCTATTGCTGCAACGGAACGCCTTATCACCCCACATCCCATAGAACAGATCGGTATTGGTTTAGCAGTTTCCCTTGCCGCATCGTTAGTTAATCTGTTTGTCGCCCTTGTTTTGCTCAAGGCAGGAAAAACATATCAATCTATCACTCTTGAAGCAAACGCCTATCACTTAATGACTGATGTCTGGACGTCTGCTGGTGTACTTGCAGGAATCGGTGCAGTTGTTCTCACCGGCTGGACAAGGCTTGACCCCATTGTTGCAATTCTAGTAGCTATCAATATAGTATGGACAGGTGTTAGAATTGTCAGGAAGTCAATTCATGGCTTGATGGATATGGCGATTCCACAGGAAGAAATACAAATTGTTCGTTGCATTCTTGAAAAATATACTCGACCTGACGTAGCTTTTCATGCCTTGCGGACTCGCCAATCTGGATCACGAAAATTTGTCTCTTTTCATGTTCTTACACCAGGAAATTGGACGATTGATAAAGGTCACAGACTAGTTGAGGATATAGAGTCTGAAATCCGGCGATCCATAACTAACGTTACTGTCTTTACTCATTTGGAACCGTTGACTGATCCGGCATCGTGGGCAGATCTTTATTTAGACAGAGTAGACGATTGCACCGATTCTAAAAATTCAACAAACCATTGATGATTAAACAGCAAAACACGCATGGAATCAATTTCTGTAGCTGATAAAGCACAACTTTTATCGGGCATTGTTTTTATCGGCATCTTATGCCAATGGTTTGCATGGCGCGTTAAACTACCGGCAATACTTTTTCTGCTTGTAGCTGGTATAATCGCCGGACCAGTGACAGGGCTGCTGGACACAGACAGTCTTTTCGGCGATCTTCTTTTTCCATTTATTTCACTCTCCGTCGCTGTCATTCTTTTTGAAGGCAGTTTGACGCTCCAATATCATCAGATACTCGGACTTGCCCAGGTTGTACGTAATCTTATCTCTTTCGGAGTTTTGGTTACCTGGCTGATTACAGCCACTGCTACCCATCTTGCTCTTGATTTCCCCTGGGAACTTTCACTTCTTTTTGGTGCGATTACCGCGGTAACAGGCCCAACTGTTATAGTGCCGATGATCAGGACAATACGTCCAAGCGTTTCGGTAGCTCATATTCTTCGGTGGGAAGGGATCATCGTCGATCCAATAGGTGCTACTCTAGCCGTACTTGTTTATGAATTCATTATTTCTGGAGCAGACGGCAATGCCGTTGGTCATACTTTTCTGGCTTTTGGCAAACTGGTTGGAATTGGATTGTTTCTTGGTTCGCTGGCAGGTTATCTGTATGGTTTACTTCTCCGTAACCACTTGATACCGGAATTTCTTCACAATGTTGCCACATTAGCTCTTGTTTTTATTGTCTTCACCTGTTCAAACACTGTGCAGGAGGAATCAGGCCTTCTGAGTGTAACCGCCATGGGTATCTGGCTGGCGAATATGCGAGGAGTTCAGGTTGAAGAAATTCTAGATTTTAAAGAAAGTCTGAGTGTATTTCTGATAACGGTTCTTTTCATTGTGCTGGCTGCCCGGATGGATTTCAGATTGATTTCGAATCTCGGCTGGTCTGCATTCTACATCTTTCTGGCAATTCAATTTCTAGCCAGACCAATCAGTGTGGTGGTTTCCGCTTACCGTTCAAAATTAACCTGGCCGGAACGCCATCTACTGGCCTGGATAGCGCCTCGTGGCATCGTTGCTGCGGCTATTTCGGCACTTTTCGCCATCAAGCTCGAACATAGTGGTTTCAGCCAGGCGTCATTACTTGTTCCCCTGACTTTCATGGCAATCATTGGCACAGTCGTCTTACAAAGCTCAACAGCAAGCTTCATTGCCAAAAAGCTAGGTGTTGCGGAACCGGATCCCAAAGGAATTCTCATTATTGGAGCCAATCTTGTCGCACTTGCGATAGCAAAAGCACTGAAACAGGCAGGATTCAGAACCCTCCTGGTTGATAGCAGCTGGGACAAGATCAGTGCTGCCAGAATGGCAGGGTTTGATACG
>QKJV01000279.1 GCA_003249165.1 Desulfobulbaceae bacterium
GCCAGCCCGCTTATTTATGCCACGCCCAGCGCGACACTGACATGGGACGGCACGGTAGCCGGAACGAGCGCTATCAAGAATTACATTATCCAGCAGTCTACTTCAACAAACAACGTGGCATGGGGTACATGGGAAACGGTGGCTACCGTCGTATCCAGCGCCACATCAGGAACATATACGGCAACACCATCCAATATCCCCGGCACTTTCACCCGATATCGCATTGCTGTAACTGACACGCTGAGTGCGGTTTCATCCTATGTAATCAGTAACAGCATAAAAAAGAATACCGTTCCTGCAACGCTGACGATTGCTGCGCCGAAGAACTCCAGTGCCACATATAACACAAATCCACAGTATCTTATTCAGGTGGGTGCGGATGCGGACGGTGAAGAGCAGACCCTATTTGTTTACAGTACATCAGGTGTGTGGCTGAACAGTGTGGATCACCCGGAGCATTTCGGACACGGCGGGAAGTACAATGAGGGTGAACGGACGATTTTCCGGGATAGCGCTACCGCACCCGGCACTTTTACCATCCGTTTTGAATCCCACGATGACTATTCCTCCGGCGTGACGGTCAACCGCACCATCACGGTGCTTCCCTCGCCGTTTGAGGAAATTGTCCCGAATGTCACTCATGTGAAGGCTTCGCATATCCTGACGATTCGCTCGGCGACCAATACCGTGCGGAACTACTACAACTTGGCGGCGTTCAACTGGTCGAAAGTAATCACGGCGGGTGTGACCGAGGTGCGGGATTGGGTATTCCACATCCTTGAAATCCGCTCGGCGCTGAACCCGGTCATCGATCTTGTGGGCAGCTACCATTCCGAAACCATGCCCTTTAGTTTAGCTGACTTTGAGTGGCTTCCGCTTACCACCGGCAGACCCAAAGCGGATGTGATGACTCAGATTCATGAGTTGATTTTGAGCCTATAAAAACGGGATATAAAATAACGGACAATCTGCTCCGCATATACATTTTAATAGCGATGTTTATGCGGAGGTGTTTTTTATGAAGGATGAGCAAAAGAAAAAAATAACGGAAATGCGCCGTCAGGGACGCGGCTATGCGGAAATCGCCGATGTTGTCAAGCTGCCCCAAGGAACGGTGAAATCCTTTTGTTGGCGTAATCAGATCGCGAATGCGAATTTAACGGATAAAACCAAGCCTTCAAAAAACGGCTGCCGCAACTGCGGTTGTCAATTGGAGAAAAAAGCTGATGCCCCTCCGCGAAAATTCTGTTCTGACCAATGCCGGAGCGAATGGTGGAGTAAAAACCGTAAGCCCAACAGCAGTGCCGTTTGCACCTGTTGTCATAAGGAGTTTTCCTATTACGGCAAGACGGTCAGAAAGTATTGTTCCCACGATTGCTTTATAAAAGACCGGTTCGGAGGTACTTCATGACTAAGGATCAATTACAGCGCGAGTGCAATTTTGCTGGGGCTATGACAATTGCCGACCGGCTTCTTGCAAATGAATATATTACAAAAGATGAGTACATAAAAATCAGAAGGATATTTCTGAAAAAGTATGCGCCTCTTATTGCCGGAAGCACCGTGAATCCAAAATCATTGACTTGACTTCTGATCCCATTCAGAGCGTTAATGGTAACGGGAAAAGAGGTGAATTTTGATGCAAATCAACAAAATTGAGGCTTTGCCAGAGCTGCCGACACTAAAGCGCGTGGCTGCTTACGCACGGGTTTCCTCCGGCAAAGAAACCATGCTTCATAGCCTTTCGGCGCAAGTCGATTACTATACTGAATTCATCGGAAAGAACCCGAATTGGGAATTCAGCGGCGTGTTCGTTGATGAGGCATTCACTGGCACAAAGGAACAGCGCCCGGATTTCCAACGAATGCTCTCTGAGTGCCGTGCAGGCAACATTGACATGGTCATTACAAAATCAATTTCCCGGTTCGCCCGCAACACCGTAACCATCCTCGCATCGGTGCGGGAGCTGGGGAATCTGGGGGTGGATGTCTACTTCGAAGAACAGAATATCCACTCAAACAGCGGGGATGGAGAACTGATGCTATCCATCCTCTCTTCATACGCACAGGAGGAAAGCCGGAGCGTTTCCGAAAACTGCAAATGGCGTATTCGAAATGATTTCAAGGAAGGTAAAATTGGTAGCATGACCATGTTCGGCTTCCGGTTGGAGCAGGGCAAACTGCTGGTTGTTCCCGAAGAAGCGGAAATCGTCCGGGAGATATTTGCCGACTACCTTTCCGGTATGGGCATTATCAGCATCATGAAAAAGCACCGTGAGAAAGGCGTTTCTTTCAGCAAGAACGGCATTTCCGGGATGCTTCGAAATGAGAAATATCAAGGAGATATGCTTTTACAGAAAACTTTTGTGGAGAATCACATTACCAAGCGTAAAGTGAAAAATATCGGGCAGCTGCCGCAATATTACGTTTCTAAAAGCCATGAGGAAATCATCGACCGGGACACTTTCTCAGCGGTACAGCAGGAAATCGCGCGTAGGGCAGACAAACGCCCCACAGCGCCGCAAGTCCCTGCGGTCTATCCGTATACCGGCTTGATCCGCTGCGGCAAGTGCGGTGCTTCCTATCGGCGCAAACACGCCTCGGCAGGAACGCGCTACGAGAAGATTGTATGGATATGCGCGACTTTTAATACCCTCGGCAAAGCAGAGTGCGACAGCCAGCAAATCCCGGAGGATATACTAGATGCCAAGGTTGCCGAGGTTGGCGGCTTAGATGCCATTTCAGAAATTGTAATTCCGGGCAGAAATCGTCTGATATTTACAATGAAGGACGGTTCTGTCCATGAATCCAAGTGGGAAAATCATTCCCGCCAAAACAGCTGGACACCCGAAATGCGGGAAGCTGCTCGGCAGAAAGCCTTGGAGAGGAGAAAACGAAAACATGAAACCTAATATTACAACAATTCCTGCCACGCTGACCTCGCAGCGGCAGAACCTATTTGACACATCAAAAAAGCGGCGTACCGCCGCCTATGCCAGAGTCAGTACCGATACGGATGAACAGGAAACCTCCTTCACTGCGCAGGTTGAGTTTTATACAAAGAAAATCACCGGAAATCCCGAATGGGAATTCGTGGAGGTATATACTGACGAGGGCATCAGCGCAGTCAATACCAAGCGGCGCGGCGGGTTTAAACAGATGATTGCTGATGCATTATCCGGTAAGGTTGACCTAATCCTTACAAAGTCAGTTTCACGCTTTGCCCGAAACACTGTAGATTCCTTGACCGCTGTTCGGGATTTGAAAGCTGCCGGTGTTGAAGTGTTTTTCGAGAAGGAAAACATCTGGACATTCGACGGAAAGGGCGAATTATTGATCACCATCATGTCGTCGCTTGCACAGGAAGAGTCTCGTTCCATCAGTGAAAACGTCAGCTGGGGCAAGCGCCGTAGTTTTGAGGCGGGTAATGTTTATCTTCCATATAAGCGGTTTCTCGGTTACAAACAAGGCGAGGATGGTCGTCCTCAAGTAATTGAAGCCGAAGCAAAAATTATACGGGATATTTTTTCGGATTTCCTGCACGGCATGACACCTAACGCCATCGCCCGCAAACTTGAAAATAAAGGTGTCCTTTCGCCGGGCGGCAAGGAAACATGGTCGGTTTCCACGGTGCGGAGCATCCTGCAAAATGAAAAATATAAAGGCGAAGCCCTTCTTCAAAAAACCGTAGGCGTGGATTTTTTACAAAAGTCACGCAAGAAAAACGAGGGAGAAGCACCGCAATATCATGTCAAGGAAAGCCATGAGGCGATTATTCGCCCGGAAGTTTTTGATTTGGTTCAGGCTGAACTCCGCAAACAGAAGCATAGCGGCAAAACCCGTACTTGTACGCATACCTTTTCCAGTCAGATTATATGCGGAGAATGCGGCGGTACTTTCGGTGCGAAAACGTGGCGCACCACGACCGGCGGCGAACGTCTCCAGCGGATGATTTGGCAGTGCAACGAAAAATACCGGGTGAAGGGCAAAGTTAACTGCCATACGCCGCACCTGACAGACAACCAGCTGGAATATGCTTTTGTTACTGCATTTAATCTGATTCTCCAGCAAAAAGAGCAATATATATCGGACTATTATACTATTATCAAAATGCTCACTGATGTCAGCGATTTAGAAAAGGAAACGGCAGCCCTGCGGGAACAGCAAGATGAGTTATATATCCTCGTTAAAAATTGCATCGATGAAAAAGCCCGGTGCGGCAATGACTCGGCACTTGCTAAGCAGCACGAAAAGCTCATCGGGCGATACGATGCAGTTAAAACAAGACTGGATGATATCGCTTCCGAAATTACCTCGCGCTCGGTTAAGCGCACCAAGATTATGGATTTTCTTGAAGAACTCAAGGCGCAGGGCAAGATCCTGCTCGAGTTTGACGAAACCTTGTGGCGTCGGACGGTGGAGCGCATCATTGTTTACAGGGAGAGCGACATCGTTGTTGAATTCAAAGATGGACGGCAAATCAGAGTCAGTGTTCTGGGGAAATAAAACACGTTAAGGGCGGTCACGTTAAACCGCCCTTTTTCTGTCTGAAATTATATAAAAACACGGACTAGCCCTTGCGGTTGAATACTTTTACACGGACTACCCCGGCATTTGAAACCGAGGATAACTCTTACACGGACTACCTTTCAAGTATTCCGATTTTGTCTTGTCCATTACCTTTGAAACAATTTGTCCAATTTGTTTTAAGACGCGTAAAAAGCCCGCCGTAGCGAGCTTTTTACTGTTCTGTTTAAGACTATCAAACTTGTAGTCTTTTTTTGGCAATAGACGTTGGTTCTAATATTATTTCACAGACTAGCCTTAGCTTGAACCAACGGTTTCAAAGCGGGGGTAGTCCGTGTTTCTGTATGCAACCGGGATTGCATACAGGTTGCCTAAGGTTCAACTTCTGCTTGTCAGTTGCAAACATCAAAATAATTTACTCCATAGCCATGTTATCAGCCCATGATTCACTGTGAAGCACTCAATTACAATAATTGTTAAGACAAGTAATGTTCCCCAAACAATAGACCAGCCAATCATCCCTCTTTTTGTGGTCTTCTCAGTATCGAGTAAAAGTTTATCCTCTTTAAAGGCTTCATTAATTTCAGCTTCAGAAAGCACATCTTTATAATTTCCCTTGAGAGCATCGTATGCTTTTTTGGTTTTCATCAATTTGAAGCGGGTTTCAAAGAAACATATGATCAAATATACCAATGAGCCTCCGATAAAAGCCTCAAATAGGTACACTGTATGTCTTGTAAATATATCCTCCCATTTTTGCGTACTTCCGATTCGAGTTAACACAACCGTAAACAAGAAGCCGAATATAGCCAATAGGTTATTTTTGAATTTACCGAGGATTGCCACCGCATAATCGCCAACCTGCGCTACAACATCTTGAATAAATTTTGCAATATCGCGTTTCATATCAAGATACTGATTGACATTGTTTCGTAAGTATAAATTATAATTGGTTCTTATTGCCTCAAATACAGTGTTGTCGAGGTTAAGTAGAGCCTCGAATTTACAATGCAGACTGATTACATTATGAGCAATTAATGCTTTGTCGGTAGGATTTCCGTCTGTAAAAATCCAAGTATAAATATTCTGCCATTTATTATCCTCATCAACGTCAGTTATCGATAAGTCATAGTTAACCGTTCGTTGACCGTTGATTTGAAGGTTTATCGTATTATCGTTAATTGAGGCAGACGAGGAAACATACACAAGTGAAAGAATGGTAGCCAATTTACCGAAGAGCGTATGTAAATGATTGTTAGCTCTAACGACACCCTGAATTATAAAATCGTCAGGAATTAACTCGAATGTATTCATGTTGTAAAAACACGCGGTATCCTTGCAAGCATTCAAACGTTGTTTTCTGCCAACCATTGGTCTAAACATTGCATCAACGCTTGATTCAAATGCCATCGTTCTTGTGGAAAAAGAAATATCATAATCAAATACTTCAAACATGAGGCTTTCCTGCCCAAATAGACGCGAGGAAAACCACTTCATTATTTCCAATGGAGAACGTAGCAATAAGTCTGTAACAAAGGACTCATAATCGTAAATGGAGAATTTTCCATCGACAACATTTTTGTTAATTTGTATTCTGACATTAATGCTATCTTCAGAATCTAATCCGTTTACCAAGGCATCATAGTTAACTGCTTCTGTTTGGTGATTCGTGAATTGTACCATATCGCCGCTATCATTTATCAAACACAATGTCATAATATCTCTATCCGGGATAATCCCCAAAATCTCTTGAAATGTTTTGACAGTTGGTAGAGCAGCATAGGTGATAGAAAAAGAAGCCTCGGTAGTGTTCAACCGCTCGGCTATTTGAATTTCTATACATTGAAACATTTCCCTGATTTTTGAAAATAACTTCATGGCTGACAACTCCTTTCTATCATCTTATTATCCATTATATGTTTTTATCATTGTCTTGTAGCGGTAGTTTGAAACTTTTTATATGTAGCATCGTTAGTAGTTCTAACTCGAATATATTTCACTCCGTTTTCTTCTACTGACTGTATTGTGCCAGACAAGTCGCTTATGTCTCGGTTTACTTTCAGGTCAATCCCATCGGTTATAGGATACACACGTCTAATTCTCGCATTAATAGCACTATTAACAGGAGAAAATTGACTGTCAAAGTTTTTCTTCTGTGGCTGTTCAAGCAATTTTGTGCGGATGTTCGAAATTTTTTCCTGCGTCATAAATTCGAAGTCTACAGCTTGATAGTTTTCCAAGATCGAATTCACCATCGTCGGATAATCAATATGATTGGTGTTCTTAAAATACCCAATAAAGTGATTGCGGATAATTGTATGGTCGGGACTTGGAGTTCCTTTGAAATTCTGATTCAATGTTGCTTCTATTGCTTTAAACGCACGTGTTGTGTTGGATTCATCACTATTCATTTCATCAAATTCCAAAAAACCATCATACCAATACTTAGCGACGGTATTGGAGTGTATTTTTGCATGAAACTCCGTAGCGGTTATATCCGGAAGATCAATCAAGCATGACTTCCAAAGGGTTTTCTTGTCTTTTGAAAAACCCGTTTTGTAAGAATAATCGGAATCATCAACCCATTCACTATGTTCGACTTTGGCAAGAAGGTAAATATAATTATCACCACTATCGTCCAAAAGCAAAGCCTGTAGCAAACTCCCTTTTTGTACATTGGTGCTAGTCCGCGCAATCTGTTCTTGTGCTTCAATCTCTTTCAATAACAGGCGTCTTGCTATTCCTTCCATTTTTGAAAAAACAATCTCAGAACTATCCAACTCAGAGCAAATCGTCAGAACACTTCCAATAACCTCCGTGGCGTTAGAACGCGTCTTATACTCCCGGACAGAACTATTACTACTAATGTGGCTTATTAGGTCGGTAACATATGATTCAAATGCTGCTGGAGCTTCTCTCGATAGCACTTCGCTATTCTCGTAGTCGATGATATGAATGGCTTTCTGGATAATGGTCATTTTTATTCCTCCTTTTATTTATAATGATGCTTTAATGTGAACTTGTCCGTTCATTAAAAGCGGAAGCAGGAAATCGCGAAGTTCGGTTAAATCCTTGCTTTGGAATCTGTTTTGGCAAATCAGACGATAATATGGAGCAACAGCAGTATTGAACTTTTTCAGCACATCCGAAGCCGGAACGATAATAAAGAACTCTTTCAAATCGGTGTCGTTTATCGCCTGCTGCGTAGCTCCCGTGGCAATCTGATTCTTTTTGCTTTCAAAATAGCCAGCGTTCAGATAATTCCAAACATAGTAAATCGAATCTTCGGTGCATTTTAAACCGCCGAAGCCCGTGGAAAGCAAGTAATCGCTGACAAGAACATCTGCACCATCGCTTACCAATAGATGCTTTAGTGTGTCCTTCATCTTCGCAAACCACACCGAATTCATAGTGGGCTGCATATTTGCACGGGCAGGACGGGTTGCGTAGTCAACGGTAATGGTATGGTCAGTTATCTCCATTCCGTTTACTTCGGATGTGGAGAGATAGATTTTCTCTTCTTCAAATTCGTCAACGCCGGAGCTTATTTGTTCGCACAGAGCATTTTTCGGAAGCGGTGCCACCTTCCATCCCTTCGGAATCTCCCGTTTCAGCTCCTTGCTGTATTCCATCGCTCCGCCGCTGGATTTATACGGCTTGCCGTTTTCGTCGGGGAAATCGAACTGCGTGAACCAGTAATCGTACAGCGTCCGCGCCACGCTCTCCAGCTCGGCGTTTATGGCGTTGTTGAGGGAGATTTTGCGTTCCAATAAGTAGAGGAAATCTCCGATTTTTGTTTGCTGACTATACTCTGGCAAAAACAGCTTTAAAAATGAGAATATATCTTCATTAAAACTCGCTCGTAGCGTGAGTATAGAATGGTTAGTTATTGTCCTGCGGAATAGATACCCGCGAAGATAGAAACCCAGATATTTCTCATCGACAACGCCCTCCGCCTCTGCTTTCGGACGTAGACGTTTAACGAAACCACTGAATGTTGCATCGGGATAGTCCTTGAGTGCAACACAACTCATGGCTAATTCATCAAAGGTTTCGCTGGTTCGGGTAAGGAGAACATCGCCTTTTTTTATGGAATATTTGACTCGCTCTTGTGAGGAAGTGTCCATCAAATCGGGCAATGTCTCTGGCAAGAAATAATTATTGAAAACCGTGTTGAAAGACGCAAATGGGAAACCATGCCCAGCTTGTTCTGGCGTGGAGGAAATCCCTGATGCTATTTCGTATAAATCCGCAAAGCGGTGTTCGTTTATCTTATTCAAGCAGCAATCCCTCCAAACCAGAAAGGATTTGTTTCTCCAATGAACTGCTTTCGGCAAACATTGTATCGAGCCGCGCTTTGCTTTCGCTCATTTTCTCTGCAAACTCATCTGCGGAGATATCAACATAATCAATACTCACATCAAAATAGGTTCCGGGATTAAATGAGTACCCAGCCGCTTTTATTTCCGCAAAAGTTTTGACCACACAGAAACCATTTTCAGATTCCCCTTCGTTTACTGAGTCAATAATTCGTTGTTCCTCTTCAGTTGAGAGTTGTGTCTTTTTGATATTATCGTCTTTTATATCCTCCCCAAGCGTAGAAGCATCTACCAGCACGGCATTGCCGGAGCGGTTACCCTTGTCGATAAATATGATAGATACATTCGTGCCTGTGTTGGCGAAAATATTACTCGGCATACTTACGACAGCGCGGAGCATTTTTCCGTCCACAAGTTTCATCCGAATTTTATTTGCGATGTTCGTCTGCTTGCTTTTGCCCTCGGTTAAAAAGCCTGTCGGCACAACACAGGCGGCTTTTCCGCCGGGTTTCAGCGACGCAATAATATGCTGCAGAAACAGCAAGTAAATCGGCATTTTGTCCACTTGCTTTGCAGGAATTTTCGGTACACCGGCAAAAAAGCGCTTGCTAAAGATAGCCTCGCTTCCGTCTTCGCGGACAGCTTGGCGGCTGGCGTCAATTTTATCGCGCCAATCCGAAAAGTCCAGTTTGAACGGCGGATTGCTGACGATATAATCAAAGCCTTTGTCTGTAGGCTTATGACTTATATGGTACGGCTCGGTCATCGTGTTGCCCTGCACCACATTCGGAAGCGAGTGCGCGAGGTTATTCAGAATCAGATTCAAGCGCAGGAGCGTACTGGATTTTTGGCTGATATCCTGTGAATAAATGGTGCATCTATCCTCGCCGATTTTGTGGGCAAGGCTCATGAGCAGCGAGCCTGTTCCGGCGGACGGATCATAGCACATAGCATTGCTTGTCGGGGCTGGCACGAGGATTTCGGACATAATCCGCGCAACGGCATGAGGGGTATAATACTCGGCATATTTGCCTCCGCCGTCTTTGTTGTAGTCCTTAATGAGATATTCAAAAATCGTGGCGAAGAAGTCATATTTCTGGGAAAAAACATCGGCAAAGTTGTACTCAAACAGCCTGTTGACGATGGCGCGGCAAAAGCCATCACGCTTGCTTTCTTCAGTGACATAGTTGCTGATTCCGGCAAACAAACGGATTCTTTCGCCTCCGGCGGTGCCAACGGAGAATATCTCGGAGTTAAATGCCGCTAAGTCCCGCATTGTATCGTCAAACAGCTTGGCGAATTCCTCTTTATTTTGGCTGTTGAAGAGGTTGGAGAGATAATGTTCGCGCTTTAGCTTCGCGGTGCTTGCCGGAAGCATGAGAAGCAGCATATCGTAATCGTCATCCGAAAGCGACCGCAGAGCTTCTTCGAGGTTTTCGGCTTTGGCATACTTAGCATCCATATTCCGAACATCAAAGAAAAACTTATCGTTCATGAATTTATATAGGAAAACTTCTGTAATTATTTTATATTCGTTTCCGTCATTGCCAAGCCCGTGGTTTGCGCAAATTGACTTAAGCGAATCAACAAGTTGTTTGGTTTTTGTAGTTAGTTGGATGTTCATAGTGTAGTGCGCTCCCTATATTCACTTAGATACTCGTCCACGACGAGGTTGTTGATTTGCCGTGCACTTGTTCCGTCAAGGCGCAAGCTCTGACCGCCGAAGAAACTGATAATCATCGGCTGGACGGTTTTGGAGAAAAAAGCATCGTTGTTTATCAAGGCGCGGTTATGTAGCAGTTGGCTGTCGGTCGACTGCTTTATACCCATCAGAGCCGTATTGATTCCAAGCAGCCTTGTGCTGAACTCCGGCTTGATGCCGCCTTTTTCCACGATTCTTTTATGCACACGGGCAAACTTCGTATCCCCGCCGTATTTGGCGCGGAGAAGCGCGTCGCGGCGATTCTGCTCCGAAATGCGGTCAAAAATGCTCCGCAAAAGAATAATATTTGAGTTTAAGTCCTCAGTGGTCATCTCGGAGAGTTTTTTCTTTTTGAAAATCCGTTCAAGCTCTTGATAGAGTGTAATATACACAGGATCGGCGTGGTCAAAGTTGGCTTGCATCGCCTCGCGGGTTTTGCGAACCTGTTCCTTGAAATCATCAACAACACCGAGCCGCAGTTCGTCTTCGCTTATCTTTGTGAAAGCGAAAACAACATCTTCAAGCGCAATGTTAATCAGGTTTGTATTGTCTTCGGCATTCTCCAGTGCCTCTTTCTGGTTTATTAGCGCGAGCCGATTTGTAACCTCGTTCAAAAGCAGATTCAGCTTGGAAAAATCCAGTTTGTCGGCAATTTCGTCGTAACCGTATAAACGGATTAAATTTCCGAGAGTCTTGGCATTTTCGAGAACGCGCTTCAAATCGGAAATCTGTGCTTTATCGTCAATGGCGTTTACCTGCTCGCTGAAGCGTTCGGCATTCAGTGTGTCGAACAGGAACAGTTTTTCTTTTATTTCGGCAATTTCGGCTTCGATTTCCTCGGCGGTCTTGAATAGGCTGTTGTATTGCTCCCATTCCTCGCCGATTTCATCTTGCAGTTCCTTGAAGTATTCGGCATTTGTTTTATCAAACTCATAGCGGATGTCGGCGAAGTCGACGACAAAGCCGAAGCGAAACTTTTTGTATGGGCGGTTGACTCGTGTCAACGTTTGGAGAAGATTGTGGTCTTTTACGACACGGTTTAAATACATCTTTTTCAGCCGCTTTGCGTCAAAGCCCGTCAGGAGCATATTGTAAACGATGAGCAAGTCAATTTTCCCGCGTTTGAAATCGTCGCGGTTGTTCTTGCGGGTTTCTTTATCATCCACATCATGGAGAATCAGCGCGGTTTTGATGTCAGGGTAGTTGTCCTGAATAATGTCAAACAGAGCTTTCGCCTGTTCGCTGGAATCGCAGACAATCATGCCGCCAATAGTCTGGTCTCCCAAGCGAGTGCGGCTTTTGGTAAAATCACGGATTATATACTCCGCCAATGGGGTTACAAATTTCTCGTGGGCATATATTTCACGCTTTTTCGCCGTACCCTTGAGCATTTCGATCTGGTCAAGGACTTCTTTCAGCTTTGCCTTGTAGCTGGTCTCGATGCCCTCGCGGATGAGCTTTAGGGTGTAGCCGTCGGCGATGGAAAGGTTGTAATAATATTTATGGATATAGTCGCCGAACACTTTTTTGCTGTCATACTCGACTGTTTCGCTTGTGCCAGGGCGTTTGATTTTTTGCTTTATGAGTGGAGTCCCGGTTAAGCCGATGAATATGGCATCCCGGTCGCTTGATTGCAGATTACTGAGGAAACTGCCGAATGGGTTATAGCTGCGGTGAACTTCGTCAAGGAAATAAATCCGCTGGACATTCAAGTCATAATCGCTCTGCTTGCTAACTTGGGAATCCTCGGAGAATTTTTGAATGTTCACAACGGTGATCTCATGCTCGCCGCTGTCATTTTCAATTGCACCTTGGACTTTTATGCTGTTTATGAAGTCCTGCTTACTGTTGACGATGTTCACACGCAAGCCACGGTCTTCAAATTCCTGCTGCGCTTGAGTAAGCAAATCCAGTCTGTCCACGACAAAATAGAACTTCGGAACGATATTCTGCCGACGGTAATATGCGGTCAAGTACGGCACATTGAAGTATGCAAGCGCGGTTTTGCCGCTTCCTTGCGTGTGCCATACGATACCTTTCTTTGTGCCGCTGTCGATTGAACGCTCGATGGCAAGCGTGGCAAATAGCTGCGGATAACGCATGATGTGCTTCTCGAAGCTGCCAGATTCATCTTTTTTATAAACGATCCCGTATCGCAGAAGCATTTTCAAGCGTTCGCGGCTTAGGAGCGAGGTTATGATTCTATTTGTAGACTTGCTCGGTGATTTGTTGGTGTCGTATTCATCCGACGATTTTATCGCGGCAAGGTTGTTGTCAATGAGGATAATATCTTCTGTTTCTTCAACAATATCGGCTATCCGGCTGAATATCTCAGGGCTTTCCTCGCGGAAGAAGTTGAACGCAGCATCACCTTTTGAAACGGATGCGTAAAACGCTCCCTGAATCGGCTCGGCGGATTCGTCATCATACTCCATATTATTGGAGAAAACCATAAACTGCGTTTCGTTTATAAAACGCCGGAATTTTTTATTCTTGAAGCGAGCATTAATGCGGTTGCGTTCCGCAAGAATACCTTCGTGATTATTTGGTTTCTTGACTTCGATAAAAACCAGTGGCATTCCATTTATAAGAATGGTGATATCTGGGCGAAATTCATCCTCACCATTTTTGCAAGGTAATTCGGTGCAAACATGAAAGCTGTTATTATCAAAATCATTAAAATCAATTAGACGCAGACCACTTGTTGACAAAATTCGTTTGTAAAATGCCCGACCCAAGTCATCGTAGTCTAGAACATCCTTGAGTTCCGAGACAACTGAGTCGGAGTTGAAATCAGCATCAGGATTTAACCGATGTATGCTTTCAGCGAATATATCTGTGAATATGTTGGTGTCTCCGTCACGGTTTGCCGTGTTTAAAGAAACGTACTCGTAGCCGAGCCGTGTCAGATGAAGTATAGCTGGAATTTTCACCCGGGTATTTTCGTTATGTGCCATAACACCGCTCCTTTCCGCAAGCCACTTTTACGCATTTTCCAATGCATAAATAATATCCTCGGATAAATTTTTGCCTTTGGCAAATTCAACGAGATTACTTCTAATACTACGAAGCGGCTTCGTTTTGTTGTTCTCCCACTTGTTTACCGTTGGAAAACTCACCTTCAGAGCCTGAGCAAGTAACTCCTGCGTAAGATTAAGTTCCTCACGCAGTTTTTTGACGGCTTCAGCAAATGTCAGTTCGGATTTAATCATACAGAGCCACCTCCACATTTATGATTATAACACAGTTTATAAACTATGGCAAGAGATAAACTGTAAATCTGCGAAATAATAACCCTATATGTGCGGACAATATTTATTCTTCATATCATCCGCATAAGTTTGTATATAAGGCTCTAATTATGTCTGAAAGGAGCAACGCTTATGTACAGAACCATCCTTAGTTTAAAAGAACTCCAAAATTATATCGCCGCTGCTTCGGTGGTGGCTTTCGACTTTGAAACCGCACCGGATGAAAAGTACAGGAATGAAGATAAAGCCGCATTGGATGCCCATAAGTCCCATATTGTCGGGATCAGCTTCTCGGTTGCCGAGGGCAGTGGGGTGTATCTGCCTATCACTCACCGTATGGGACAGAATGCAGATGGATTGACAGAAATCTGGACGTGGCTGGAGAATTTTTTCACCAGCACTTCCATCACTAAGATTGCCCACAACCTCGCTTTTGAGAGCCAGTTTCTCTATGCACGGGGTATCGTGATTCAAGAGCCGTGTTATGACACCATTGCCGCCGCGCAGTTGGTATACAAAAACGAGAAAGAATTCCGTTCTCTCGGCGATTGCGGACTAAAAACTCTTGTGCCGGAATATTTTCACGAACCGCTGCCGTCCTATGCGGAAACTGTGGGTGGCTTGCATTTTGATGAACTTGACCCGCAGTCTGAAAAAACTGTTCACTATGCTTGTGCCGATGCAGATTATGCCTTGAGGTTGTACCATCTACTAAACGGCTGGTTTGACAGATTTCTGCCCAAGCACCGCTTCATCGTAGAGAAAGTGGAGTCACCCACCGCCGTGTATGTGGGAATTATGCGGTATAACGGTCTGCCTATCGACCGCGCCCTCATGGAACTAAAACGCAGTGAAGCTGAGAAAAAGTTAGTGGAGTTGAAGGGCGAAATCACTTTCATTATCGGTGACATCAATATTGGGGCAAATGCCAGCACCGCTGCGTTCAAGCGATATCTGTTTGATACGCTGAAACTGCCCAAAATGAAACTGACCGCCAAGGAGCAAGATGCCCTCGATGACGAGGCGATAATTCTGCTCAAAGAGTGGTGCACCGTCAACCGTTCAGAACTGGCAGAACTATTTGAATTGGTTCAAGAATACCGCCGTTGGGGCAAAATTAAGGGTACGTATATAGACGGTTATCGTAAATATATCAATAGTGCAACAGGACGGCTGCACCCGGATTTGCTTCCACTCGCAACTGAAACCGGGCGCTTCGCGTCAAAAAATCCAAACTGTCAGAATATGCCCCGCGCCGGTGCGGATGACATCGGTGTGCGAAACTTCATTACTGCTCCTGAAGGTAAAATCCTGTTGTCACTGGATTTTTCACAAATCGAACTGCGCGTAGGTGCGTTCTACTGCAAGGATGAAAAGATGCTGGAAACCTACCGTTCCGGCGGGGATATCCATGCCCTGACCACGGCGGTTATCTATAAAATTCCGCTTTCCGAGGCAGCGGATAAAAATGCGCCGAACTACAAGGAACGACGTACCATCGCCAAGAACTGCAACTTTGGCACGTTCTTCGGGCTGTTTCCCAAGGGACTACAGAAAACGCTAAAATTCAAAGCCGGTTTGGATGTGCCGCTTGTTGAATGCGAAAGCATCATCCGTAACTTAAAAATCGGGTATCCGCGCCTCTCCCGCTGGCAGGAAGAAGTGAAAACCCGCGCCGGATTCCGCAAATATACCGAAACATGGCTGGGCAGACGGCGTAATATCCCGGAGATTGTATCACCTAATTGGAATAAAAAATCCTTCGCTGAGCGTGTGGCGATGAACACACCCATCCAAGGCACGGCAGCGGATATTTTGAAACTCGCTCTCGGACGCATACTAAAAGGCTTGCCCGAGCGTCCATGGCTTATGCCTTTACTTCAAATTCACGATGAATTGGTCTTTGAATTGCCAAAAAATCAGCTTAAAAATGCCGTTATCTTCATCAAAAATTGCATGGAAACACAGCCTTTTGAGGCGTTTTCTGTGCCGATAATCGCAGAAGCTGCCACAGGACTTCGCTTCGGAGAACTCCACGAACTGGAGGTGAGTGAATTTGTCTGATTACAATTTGAATGGGTTGCCTATCACCCCGGCAGAATTCTTAGCTGCATTTTTCGAGCCATCAGAAACCGTATGCCTCCGCATTTTCAGCGACAAAGCGGACGGCGCATTCGCCGGTCAGAAACTGGAAATTAAATCCGGGAGTTTTGACAGCATTGCCGAAACCCTAAAAAAACACAATGAACAGGGACGCGGAATATATTTTGTCATCAACTTCGGCGGTCATGAGGATAACCAGATTATACGCATCAACGCACAGTTCATGGAGTGCGATGACCTGCCGCTGGAAGAGCAGCTTGCCAAGATACAGGCATTTCCGCTTGAGCCGTCACTAATTGTCAAAACCCGAAAATCCCTGCATTGCTACTGGTTAATGAAGAAGGCAGTACCGGAACGATTCCGAACAATCCAGAAAAAATTGATCACCCACTTCGGAGCAGACCCGGCTTGCGTGAACGAGAGCCGGGTTTTTCGTCTGCCGGGCTTCTTCCACTGCAAGGAAGAGCCGATTTTGGTGGAGTGTATCAAGTTCAATCCCGAAATACGCTACACACAAAAGGAACTGGAGGCTGTCCTGCCGGATATCCCCGACGAACCCGCACCGACCGGCGCTGCGCTGTCACCCATTAAGGAGCGCGGTTCACAAAAAGGGCTTGTTACCACCGGCAGACGCTGTATGTTTCTTCAGTACTGCAAACGGAATGCAAAAACGCTCAGTGAGCCGCTTTGGTACACGATGATCACCAATCTGGCGTTGTTCGAGGGTGGAGAAAACGCAATTCATCAGCTTTCTAAGCCCTATCCCAAATACAGCTTCGATCAGACGCAGAGCAAAATTGATCACTTCCATAAATCCGGCACGAAGCCTATTACTTGCCGTCGTATCGGTGAGCAGGGCTTTATCTGCCCAAAAATGGTGGACGGCAGCTGCAAAGCGAAGTCTCCTGCCGGGCTTGCATATTTTCCAATCGATACCGATACCATCCGCAAATTGCTGGCAAAATGCAAAATAAAAGGCAACGCTGTGGATGATGTTTCTACGGCACGACAGTTTGTCAGTGATTATCTGTATAACTGGGATGCCGGGCTTGCAGAAACCTTTATCACATCTGAAATCAAGGTGAAATTCGGATTTAAAGCTGCCGACTTGAAGCAGCTGGTTTCGCTGCAGAAAGAATTGTACAATGCCTTTTCGTCCTCGCAGGATGCGCGGAAAATAAAGTCAGGCGGTGAAATCCCAGCATGGTACGAAATATCCAAGCAGGGCAATTTGAAGTTTTTACCCGGTGTTTTAGCGGACTATCTAGCCGAAAATGAAGATGTAATCTACTGCGCCGACAGCTACTATATGTACGAAAATGGCGTGTACAATACGAAAAATGACAAAGCCGCACAGCGTAAGGTGCGGTCATTCATGAACAGCCGATATGCTCTCGCCGCCGACATTCGCGACGCCGAATTTCAATGGCAGATTTTAATTGATAAAACCACCCGAGAGATTAACGTTAATCCATATCTGCTCAACTTCGAGAACGGTCTGTATAATCTTCAAACCGATGAACTCGCTCCCCACGATCCAAAAATCCTCAGCACCATCAGGCTCGGCGGCAAATACGACCCGGAAGTCAACTGCCCCACGTTCCTATGGTACTTAAACGACGTGCTACCGGAGTCCGAAATTCCGTTGATTCAAGAAATTCTCGGCTATTTTCTTGCACCGATTAACAAGGCACAGAAGTCTTTTGTGATGGTCGGCAAGCCGGACAGCGGCAAATCTACACTTTTATATGTGGTGCAGGATTTACTTTTACGGCAGGAAAATGTGTCAAACCTGACATGGCAGGAACTGGACGAAAAGTTCGCAACGGTACAGCTTTTCGGCAAGCTGGCGAACGTTTTCGCCGACTTGCCCACCAGCGATATCCGCGACACGGGTACGTTCAAGGCAATCACCGGCGAGGACTATATTTCAGCGCAGCACAAGTTTAAAGAATATTTTTCATTCAAGCCGTTTGCGCGGCTCTTATTTTCCTGTAACAATATCCCCAAGAATTACAGCGACCGCAGCGACGGCTTCTACCGGAGACTCATTCTGATCCGCTTTGACCACACCATACCCGAGGATAAAAAGGACGGCAACCTCAAGGAAAAACTCCTGCTGGAGAAAGACGGTATCATCGCGTGGGCGATGGTCGGTCTGAAGCGCCTGATTGAACGCAAGTGGAAGTTTACCGAAACCGAGCGCACCCGCGCCGAGCTTGCCAGCTACAAAGCCGACAACAGCAGCACCTTGGCGTTTGTGGAGGAGTGCTGCATCCTCGACCCCGGCAGTGAGGTTCTGCGCGAGGAGCTGTATAATTCTTATCACGAATACTGCGCAACCGTCGGTTCAAAGCCTGTCTCCCAGAAACGGTTCAACAGCGAACTTGAGGGTGTCAGCGGCGTGTCGCGCGGCAGCGAAGCCGTCACCCGCCGCCGTACATGGCGCGGCATCCGGCTCTTGTGAGCGGTTTCCGAGCGGAACTCGGAGCGGCTTTTCGCCAGATTCTATCAGGGTTTGAGCGGAATGAGCGAGTCGGTGCAACCCATTATGTCATATGGTTCGCAATAATAAACAGCGTAAAAAGATAAAAAGTATATATGGAGCGGAAACTCCCGTTATTCCGCTCATGCCAGTCCACAAGGAGGTTATCACCATGCCACCCAAAGCCCCTCATCCCTGTGCCTATCCCGGCTGCCCCCGGCTTACGACCGAGCGCTATTGTCCTGACCATAAGACCATCGCTTCCCGCGAATACAACCAGTCCCGCCGTCCGACTGACCGCAAGCTTTACGGTCGGCAGTGGGTGGCGATCCGCAACCTGTATATCCAAAAACATCCGCTCTGTGAGCTTTGCCTTGAAGCTGGTCGCTTTGTCCCTGCAGCCGAAGTCCATCACAAGCTGCCACTTGACCAAGGCGGCTCGAATGACGAGTCCAACCTTCAGGCTCTCTGCAAGTCTTGCCACTCTTCAATCACCATCGCCGAGACCAACCGGGAGGGGCGGTCTTAATCTCTGTACCCTTTGTCCTGTGTAGCGCGGCAGGGTGTCGCGCAAAAAATCCGCGCTTTCAAAACATTCTGAAAAGCCCGTAAACACTGTGTTTGCGGGCTTTCGTCATGCCTATTCAAAGCGTTCTTTGATTGTTTTCATTGAACACAGCTTTTTTCATTTGTTTTGCCCGGAAAATCACGGTGAAATCACGGATTTTGGGGATGAGAAGGATCGCGGAGTGCGGCGGGACAAGACAAAACGTGCGGACAACCTGTCGAAAAAATGCAGAGCAGTGTCAAGAAAAACAAATCGGACGCATAGAATAATATTACCGTATTTTTCATAAAGGGGGGATGATTATGCCACGAGGCGGAGCGCGTAAGGGCGCAGGGCGCAAACCGAAGCCGCTTTCCGAAAAATTGGCGGAGGGAAATCCGGGGCATCGCCCTTTGAAAAAACTTGAGTTTACCGGAAACGGTGGCATTGATCCACGCCAGCCTCCCGATTATCTGCGTGTCATGGAGAAGCGTGAGCAGGAGCAGCGCCCCGGAATCCCCACGCCGACCGAGCTATATACCGAAACCATTCAGTATCTTGAGCCGACCGACTGCTTAAACATGATCCCGGTGTCGCTGATTGCCGATTATGCCATGGCGAAATATCACCTGCTTCATGCGCATTATGAGCTGGGCAGAACGGCAACGGTTACAAAAGCAGATAAAGGTGCGAAAAAGGGTGCTGGTGAGACCTTTGCAATTACCGATTTTGCCGAGGCGATGCTAAAAATGCAGAAAAATGTGCTGGCGACTTGGGAGCCGATCTGGGATATTGTGTCGCGGAATTGCGAACGGTTGGTGACAAACCCGGAGCAAGACCTGATGGCGATAATTATCGGCGGACGGCAGCGCAAGACGAAACCGAAAGGAGACCCGCCCGATGGATTCTATGCAAATACAAAAAATTCCGATTGAACAGCTTAATCCTGCTAAATATAACCCTCGCAAGGATTTACAGCCGGGCGATGCGGAATATGAAAAGCTGCTGCG
>QKJV01000146.1 GCA_003249165.1 Desulfobulbaceae bacterium
TGGGCAAAATGTAGTTTGTAAACTTTTTCATTTATCCTTTTTCTCTTTTCCTTTCAATGCTAAATGTGTAGATGATTGTAGCATGCAGAGCCATCCAAGTACAGTTGCTGAATATATTGCTTCTTTGAAAGGTTCCTCTCGCTTCGGACCACAGGTCGTTCATCATGAGGAGATCGCTGGGGAGGACGCTCGCTATGGGCGGCTTGCCGTATCGTTGCCGAATCTGCTGCAACGAGCTCTGAAAGAGCAGGGAGTGGAAAATCTTTACAGGCATCAGGCCTTGGCCATCGATCTTATCAGGAAAAAGAGGGATGTGATTGTCGCCACGCCGACGGCAAGCGGTAAAAGTCTTATTTATAATCTCCCTGTTTTCGAGACGTTACTGCAAGACAATTCTGCTTCGGCACTCTATCTGTTTCCTTTGAAAGCGCTTGCTCAGGACCAGTTGCGGACTATCCGCTCACTGTCGGCAGCAATCACTGATGGGCAGGGGCCTCGGGCTGAAATTTTTGATGGGGATACCTCTGCTTACCGCAGGAGGAAGCTGCGTGATAATCCACCGAATATTCTCATTTCCAACCCGGACATGCTGCACCTTTCGATGCTTGCTTACCATGGGCAATGGTCCCAATATTGGGGGACCCTCACACATGTGGTCATTGATGAAGTGCATACCTACCGAGGCGTATTCGGCAGTCATATGGCTTGGGTGCTCAGGCGTCTGCAGAGAATTTGCCGCTTGCATGGATCTGATCCGCAATTTCTTCTTTTTTCCGCTACGGTTGGTAATCCTGACCAGCTGGCTGAAAACCTGCTTGACCGGCCTGTTGCCCTGATCAACCAGAGTGGCGCTCCTCGGGGCGACCAGCATTTCATTTTCATCAATCCCTGGGACGGAGCGGCTCATACGGCAAGCCTTATGCTTGAGGCAGCCCTGAAGCGTGGGCTGCGCACCATAGTTTATACACAGTCCCGCAAGATGACCGAGTTGATCGCAAGCTGGACTCAATCAAGACTGGGTGATCAGCGCCGCAAACTGACTGCATACCGGGCTGGTTTTCTGCCGGAAGACCGACGGGAAATAGAAGGGAAACTGGCATCCGGCGCACTTTTGGGCGTTGTTTCAACGAGCGCCTTGGAACTTGGGATTGATATCGGTAACCTGGATATCTGTATCTTGGTTGGCTATCCGGGGTCGATCATGTCAACCTGGCAGCGTGGCGGGCGGGTGGGCCGCAGACAGCATGATTCTCTTGTTATGCTGATCGCTCATGAGGATGCCCTGGATCAGTATTTCATGCGCCATCCTGCAGATTTTTTTGCCCGCCCGGTAGAGGATGCGGTGTTAAACCCTTACAACCCGGTGGTCATGCGGAGGCATCTTATCTGCGCCGCCGCAGAGGCGCCATTGTCAGCCACAGAGCCATTACTCGAGGGGGCAAAATGCCGGAGGGAGGTGGAGGATCTTGCCGGATCAGCAGATCTACTGCTCAATGCGGAAGGCGACCACTGGTTTACGTCCCGCAAATACCCGCAGCGGGATGTCGATTTGCGGGGTACCGGCAGAAGTTATGCAATCCGTCGGGCTGACAATTTCGAGTTGGTCGGTGAAATCGATGAGCATCGCTGTTTCAAGGAGTGCCATCCTGGCGCTGTCTATCTGCACATGGGGCACACCTGGTTGGTACATGAACTCGACCTGGAAGGCAGGCTGGTTAGGGTTGCACCGGCCCATGTCAATTATTTCACCCGGGCTATGGCAAATAAGGAAACCGAGATCATCGATGTCTATGAGACGGCACAACAGGGGAATATCCGTGCCTCGGTAGGGTATCTGCGTGTTACCGATCAGGTGACCGGGTTTCAGCGTAAGCTCATTCGTGGCCAGAAAACCATTTCCACCGAATATCTTGATCTTCCACCTCAAATTTTTGAAACCGAAGGACTCTGGTTCGAGGTACCGCAGTGGTTACAGAACCGGCTTGAGACAAAGCAGATGCATTTTATGGGTGGGATCCATGCGGTCGAACATGCCGCTATCGGTATTTTTCCATTGCTTGTCCTCTGTGACCGCAATGACGTGGGCGGCATTTCCTATCCGCTTCATCCCCAGTTGCGGCGATCGGCGATTTTTATTTACGACGGCTATGCCGGGGGAGTAGGCCTTGCTCGGCAGGTTTTCAGCCGCATTCATGAATTGTTGGAAATCAGCCGTCGAACGATTGCCGACTGTCCCTGCAGCGTTGGTTGCCCAAGCTGTGTCCATTCACCGAAATGCGGCTCAGGGAACAGGCCAATCGATAAGGCGGCAGCCCTTGCCGTACTAGATGGCCTGTTGGAACAACATGTTAGGACGGAAGATGTATTATTTCAGATGAAGGATAAGGATCTGTCAGCAGTTCCTTTGCCGCAGAGAAAACAATCAGTCCCTCAGAGTATTCCTGTCCGTTTCGGGGTCTTTGATGTGGAAACCAGGCGTTCCGCTGATGAGGTTGGCGGCTGGCATCATGCTGAGCGTATGGGGGTGAGTATTGCAGTTCTTTACGACAGTGAAACAGATTCTTTCTCCGTCTATCGGGAGGAGGAAATTGGGCAGATGATTGAACATTTCCGTAAACTCGATCTTGTAGTAGGTTTTAACAACAAGCGATTTGACAACAGGGTTCTGTCTGCGTATACAGATTTTGATCTTGCAAGCCTGCCCACCCTCGATATCCTTGAAGAGGTATATAACAGACTTGGCTATCGCTTAAGCCTAGAGCGCCTTGCCGAGAAAACCCTGGGTGTCAGAAAAAGCGGTAGTGGCCTACTCGCCTTGCAGTGGTTTAAAGAGGGCAAATTTGACAAAATAATTGAGTACTGCCGGAAGGATGTTGAAATCACTAGAGATTTGCTGTTGTTTGGAGTGGGAAATGGATACCTGCTTTTTCAGAATAAGGCAGGACATACCGTACGCTGTCCAGTAGATTTTTTCAGGGGAGTTGAATAGGCTGACGCGCCACAGAGCAATGCGTTCGACGTATAATTTGCTGTCGCGGCATGCTCTGTGGATTGCAGCGGATAGGGTGGATTATGGCCAGACAAGCGATTTGTGTATCCAACCCTTGGTCCCATCGGAATGGCTGATCTGGAGCCATTCACCATCAGTTTTTCCGGCGTCGAAAACGACACCGTAAAGGGCTGAGGCGACAATTTCATAGTTTTCTCCGGGGCCGACGCGGATATTTGCCTTTTTTACCTTGATGATAACGGTTTTCTTATCGCTGATCAGTGGCGCGTATATCCACCCCGTGTCTCCTTCGAAATCTTCAACTTTTGCCCATTGGTTTTTGTGTTGGACAATTTTCAATGGAAAGTCTTTGAAAACTTCCCAGTAGATTTCCGCATTAGTATCAGGGCCTGACCGGACATTGATGCCATCCTTTGACACACTACCATATTCCGCAGCGATTGCATTGCTCGTGAATGCGCTGGAGAGCAGGAGTATGCCCATATATGTCGAGAACCATTTTTTTAAAGTATTTTTTTGTTTCGTCATTACGTCGACCTCCAAACAGGCTGGTTTTACGTTTAGATCAATTTTTAAACTTGGTATTGCGGGGCATAAAAAAGTTTTTCATGCCTGACTTGGTCAAGAAGCCAGATTGAAAAATTACTCATAGGGTAGATTTGTTACGTTAGCATTATATGCCGGGCAAGTCAAACCCAAAGCCGATTTATTGTCCTGAAAGCAGGATGAGAAATTCCCTGTTTCCTTTGGGGCCCAGAATGGGAGAGTCAGTAATTCCCTGAGTTTGCAGGGAAAGACCATCGGCAAAAGTTTTTATTTCGTCAATAACCTGTTGATGAAGTAGTTCGTCGCGAACAACTCCACCTTTGCCGACTTTCCCCTTGCCGACTTCAAATTGAGGTTTAATAAGTGCAAGAATGATGGGACGATGACGGAAAAGGGGAGGAAGAGGTGGTAAAAGCAATCGCAGAGATATAAAGCTTGCATCAATAACAATCAGGTCAAGTGGTTCGTTAATGTCGTTTGGTTTGAGGTGGCGGGCATTGGTTCGCTCCATGACGATGACCCGTTCATCCTGCCGCAGTTTCCAGTCGAGTTGGCCGTAACCGACATCAATTGCATAGATTCTTGCAGCACCGTGTTGCAGCAGGCAGTCAGTGAAACCTCCGGTAGAAGCTCCGATATCGGCACAGACCATGCCGGTGGGATCGATATGAAAAAACTCCAGCCCTTTGGCCAGTTTTAAGCCACCGCGGCTCACATAAGGGCATCTCTCCTTGATCGTGATCTGGGCATTCGTTTCGATCTGCGTACCGCATTTATCTACTGGATTACCATCGACCAGCACCAGCCCCGCACCAATGAGCGCCTGAGCCTTTTGTCTGGTTTCAGCCAGGTTGCGCAGGAGAAGGAGTTTGTCTAGACGCAATTTCATTGGTGTGGTCACGGATTGGCAGGTGGAGTATTGTTACACATCAGCCTTTCTTATGAGATGGCACAGTTCTTCGGCCATGGCGTCAATGGTTTCATGGTCCTTCCCTTCCAGCATGACGCGAACCAGAGGTTCAGTTCCAGAGTGTCTTACCAAAATTCGACCGTCGTTCCCCAGTTTCTGTTTCATGGCCTGGACCGCATCATGAAAACCGGGAACCGAGTCGAGATCGATTTTTTTGGCCGTTCTGACATTCTTCAAAACTTGGGGAAAGGATTCCATAATGGTTGCCAATTCGGAAAGAGGCTTCCGGCGTTTGATCATAATCGCCAGCAATTGCAGGGCGGCGAGGATTCCGTCGCCAGTCGTGTTGTGCTCCAGAAAGATCAGGTGACCTGACTGCTCGCCACCGAAGGAATACTGCTGGCGGCGCATCATTTCCACAACATAGCGGTCACCGACCTGGGTACGGACAAGACTGCCGCCCATCCTCGCCATTGCCTGTTCCAGGCCCATATTGCTCATTACGGTCGTAACGAGAGTTCTCTTTTTCAGTTTTTTCCGGCTGATAAGATCTGAGGCACATATCGCCATAATGTGGTCGCCGTTGACAATATTTCCTTTTTCATCGGCGACAATCACACGATCCCCATCTCCGTCAAGTGCGATGCCCAAGTCGGCGCCGAGAACTGCCACCTTCTCCGCCATCACCTGGGGATAGAGCGCCCCACAGTCCCTATTGATGTTCTTCCCGTCCGGCTCAACCGCAATTTTCGTCACCCGAGCACCAAGTTCTTCGAAAACATGGGGGGCAACACCATATGTTGCCCCATTTGCACAATCGAGAACGATATGAAAACCATCGAGAGTGTAGTTGCGTGGAAAGGTATTCTTCAGAAAAACGATGTAGCGCCCCCTCGCGTCTTCGATGCGGGCCGCCTTCCCGACTTCATCAGCGACTGGTCGCAGAGCCGCCATTTTCTGGGAAAAGATAAGGTCTTCGATATCAGCCTCTTTCTCATCG
>QKJV01000227.1 GCA_003249165.1 Desulfobulbaceae bacterium
GAATCCGTCGAAGGGTATATCGGCAATTTCGACGTTAAAATCCGTAAAAAACAGACGTATATCGACTGGGAAAAATGTACGGGTTGCGGAGATTGTGCCAAAGCCTGCCCAGCCCAAACTCCCAATGAATTCAATGCAGGACTCGACAATCGGAGTGCTGCCTACATTCATTTTCCTCAGGCGGTCCCGAAAAAAGCTGTCATTGACATGCAAACCTGTATCAATTGCGCAGGCCGCACTATCGGAAGTGAACCAAAGCTCAACAAAAAGACAGGTAAACCGATTCTCGCGCCCTGCGAACGTGCCTGTCCGGCCGGGGCAATTAACCGCTCCAACCCACTGGATTCCCAGGGAGAAATCCTCGACATCAAAGTCGGGGCAATCGTTGTTGCCACCGGCTACAAGGTGATGGAAAAAGAGAGCTTCAAGAATCTTGCTCCAGACTCACCTAATGTTCTTACCGCTCTCCAACTTGAACGATTGATTTCAGCCACCGGACCCACTGGTGGTCAGTTCCTCCGTCCGAGCGACAACCAAAAGCCGAAAACCATCAATTTTCTCTCCTGCATCGGCTCAAGAGACGAGAGGCACCACACTTACTGTTCACGCGTCTGCTGCATGTACATGATCAAGCAGGCCAAACTTCTCAAGGAAAAATACCCGCATCTCAATATATACATGCATTTCATGGATGTTCGGACCCCAGGCAAGGACTTTGACGAATATTACACCGGCGCCCTGGATATGGGAATTAACATAATCCGCGGCAAAGTTGGCGGAATCGATATGTTACCCGACGACAGACTTCGTGTCATGGCATTCGACGCGGATCTGGCCCAGAACGTTGAAATCGACTCTGACATGGTGGTTCTCGCAACTGCTATTGAACTGCAAAACGACATCAAGCCACTGGCCCAGAAGATGAGTTTGAGCATGGATGGTTCAGGTTTCTTCAAGGAGTTGCACCCTAAGCTCAAACCGGTTGAAACCGCAGTAGAAGGCATTTTTCTCGCCGGCTGTTGCCAGGGCCCGAAAGACATTCCCGATACCGTTGCCCAGGCCAAAGGCGCTGCTGCAGCTGCAGCTGTCCCGCTTGCTCAGGGACGGGTAAAAATCGCTCCCATCATTTCGGAAATTATGACTGACATTTGTAGTGGATGCGGCATTTGCGAGCCACTCTGTCCATACGGCGCAATCAAGATGAAAACCAACGCCGAGGGCCACCCGCGAGCGAGAATAGAAGTAACTCAATGCAAGGGTTGCGGCGTATGCACCACCGCCTGTCCCTCGGCGGCCATCCAGCTGCATGGTTATACAGACGAGCAAATCATGGCGCAGATCTCTGCGCTCACCCTATAAGGAGGGCAACATGGCTGCGATAAACTTGAGCAATATGACAAAAGAAGAAGTCATTAAAGCAGTTGTGGAAAATGGTGGCGCCGGCATTACGAAATGCATTCAATGCAACGCCTGCGCTTCAGTCTGTCCGGTGGCCAAAGCGGGCTTCCCTCTTTACGGCAGATTACTGATTCGCAAATTGCAGACCGGCCACTACGAGCAGATCATTGAAGATGCCTCCAGCTGGGCCTGCCAAGCATGCAATCGCTGCACGGAGATCTGCCCGCGTGATGCGAAACCATTTGAGATCGTCTTCGCTTTCCGGAGAATGCAGGCCAAAGAACTGGCTATCTCCACATCAGCTTTCACCCCCTTGATGAACCTGCATGCAACCGGACACGCTGTTTACTCAGAGGCGTCAAAGGCTCTCAGGAAAAAGGTCGGCCTGCCGGAAGAACCGCTGACCTCTATCAACGACGAGAAGGCCCAGAAGGAAATCCAGACACTACTTGAAAACAGCCCCATGGCAGAGCTGGGAATATTCTAACGAGGTAAATACGAATGGAAAAATGTGGAATGTACCTGGGATGTAATATCCCCTTTAAAGCTCCGGATATCGAACATTCTTTTTACAAAGTGTTTCCGGCGCTTGGCATTGAGGTGGAAAACATGGAAGGAGCCACCTGCTGTCCCGCCTGGGGAACGGCCCCCTCCTTTGATATAGACACATGGTTGGCCATTTCCGGCCGCAATATCACCATTGCCGAACAGAAAGGTGTTGATATCATGACCGGATGCAACAGCTGTTTCGGCGTGATGAGCGAAGCAAAACACATGATTGAACACAACAAGGAACGTAAACAGACCCTGCAGGAAAATCTGGCGCGGATCGACCGTAAATACCTGGGAACCTCCAAGGTCTACCATACGGCACATGTGCTCTATCAGATGATCGGCACTGAAAAAATCAAAGAAAAACTAAAATACCGCCTCCAGGATCTTAAAATTGCCGTACAGCCGGGCTGTCACATTCTCTGGCCTTCCGAAGTTATGGAGGTCAAGGAAAAAAACAGTTTCGAACCGTCTATCCTGAAAGAATTATGTGAAGCGCTGGGTGCTGAAGTTCCACATTACAGCAAACTGAACGCCTGCTGCGGCATGGGTGCCATGCGCTCCACTAATCCTGAAAAATCGCTGGGACTGCTTAAAACAAAACTTCTCAGTATAAAGGAAGAATGTGACCCCGACATGATTGTTGCCACCTGCTCATCATGTTATCTGCAGTTGGATGGTGGACAAAAAATTCTTCATGACAAGGGAGAAATCGATTTTGAAATTCCAGTCTTTTACTACACCCAGCTTCTAGCTCTCTGCATGGGATTTGAGCCGCAGCATGTAGCGGCCATCAGTGAAATTCCCCGCGAGGAGATCATCCAAAAAATTCAGAGTCCGGAACGTAGGGTCAATTAGGAGGCTGTCATGGAATTTCAACCGAATATCATAGGATTTGCGTGTCAATGGTGTACTTATGCCGGTGCGGATCTGGCCGGCAATTTGCGATGTAAATATCCCCCCTCGGTTAAACTGATCAAAGTACCCTGTTCCGGTCGGGTCAAGCCTGAATATGTCCTTGAAGCCCTTGCCCAAGGAGCGGACGGTGTTCTGGTCGGCGGATGTCATATCGGCGATTGTCACTATAAAGACGGTAACCACAAAACAAAAAACCGTATGGATTTACTGAAAAAAATGATCGAGGATCTCGGTTTTGATGCAAGACGTTTCAAGCGGGAATGGATCTCCGGGGCCGAAGGAAAAAAATTTGCCGAAGTCATCACCCAGTTTACTGAGGAACTCCGAGAACTCGGGCCGAACCCGCTGAAAGGAGGGACCAAATAATGGCGGAAAAAGTAAAAGTTGGTTTTCTACTCCTGGGCGGCTGCGCCGGGTGCGAAATGGCCGTTGTCGATCTTTCTGAAAAACTCGTCGATGCACTGGAACATCTTGACGTGGTTTTCTGGGCTCCGACTGCGGCTGATGTAAAATACAACGATCTTGAAGCAATGGAAGACGGTTACATAGATGTCGCCTTTATAGACGGCATGGTACGCCTTGACGAGCACATCCACATGGCCAACGTCATGCGCCGTAAAGCAAAAACAGTCATTGCCTTCGGTGTCTGTGCCTCCCTTGGAGGGACTGCCGGCATGGGCAGTCTTTACGACAAGGAGGAGCTGTTTGAAAAAGCATTCAAGAATACCCCGACCACCGACAACCCTGACAATGTATTTCCGCAACCGGAATGTCTAGTGGACGGCAAGTATCACCTTACCCTGCCAAAATACGAAGAAAAGGTGCGGACATTAAATCAGATCATTGACGTGGACTATTACATTGGGGGCTGCCCCCCCCACCACAGCCACGTCGGTGCAGCTGTCGGCGCACTTTTAAGCGGCAACCTGCCGCCCAAAGGTTCATGGATCACTAACGGCAAGGCTGTATGCGACATCTGCAAACGGAATCCGGCCGGCAAGGAAAACGGCGGCCGATTCAAAGTTCAGCAGATAAAACGGACTGTGGACGGAGTACCGGATGAAGATATCTGCCTCCTACAGCAGGGCTACATCTGTTTTGGCCCGATTACTCAAGGTGATTGCGGCGGCTCCTGCATCAATGTCAATATCCCCTGCCGGGGCTGCGGTGGACCGATGCCAGGGGTAAAGGATTACGGTGCACAGGCCCTTACCAGTATAGGTTCGATTCTGCAAAATGACAGCGTTGCCGGAGAACTGATGGAAAAATATCCGAATCTGGCCAAATTCTTCTATCGCTATGCGTTGCCCTCAGGAACGCTGGCCAAGAGAATGTAGAGGAGACAATAACGTGAAAAAAATAGAAATAAATCCAATGACCCGTCTTGAGGGGCATGGCAAAATTGCCGTTTTCCTTGACGACAGCGGTAATGTTGACGAGGCGTTCTTCCAGGTTGTGGAGTTCAGGGGCTTTGAGAAGTTCCTCGTCGGTTTACCGATCGAAGAGGTGCCGCGAACCGTCTCGACCATCTGCGGTGTATGCCGCGGCGTTCACTTCACCGCCGCGATGAAGGCTTCAGACGGCGTATATGGCGTTCAGCCCACTGCCGTCGCGAAGAAATTGCGTGAGCTTTTTTTCAATGCCCATTATGTCGAAGATCACGCGGTTATACTATACGCCCTCGGGTTTCCCGATTTTGTTCTCGGACCCGACGCTCCGGCTGCTGAACGTAACGTCATCGGCCTGATCAACGCCGTTGGTGCCGAAGTCGGCCGTGAAGTATTGAAAAAACGCAGTCTAGCCGTAAAAATCTTCGAGTTGCTGGGTGGGAAGCCCAATCATCCCGTCGCAGCAATCCCTGGCGGCTGGTCAAAGACTCTCAATGAAGAGGAAAGGCAGCAGATCGAGGCCTGGTCCAAAGAACTGGTCGAGCTTGGCCAGCTTACCCTGAAGGTTTTCGCCGATGTAGTGCTCAGCAATCCGGCGTACATGGAGCTGGTTACCGGTGATGTCTATAAAGTACCGGTCAACTACATGGGCTCAGTTGACAGCGACGGCAACATGGCACTCTACGACGGGATTCAGAAGGTTGTTGACGTAAATGGACAGGAAATAGGCAGTTTCACCGGATTGGAGTATATAGACTACATCTCCGAGCGCGTACTTCCCTGGACCTATCTGAAAATGCCATATCAGAAAAAAATCGGCTGGAAGGGTATTGTCGATGGCGAAGGTACATCTCTATACAGCGTAGGCCCTTTGGCCCGTTTTAACGTTGCTAAAGGACTTTCCACCCCGCTTGCCAACGAAGAATTCAAAAAATTCTTTGCCACTTTCGGCGGACGCCCGGTACATCAGATTCTCGCCTATCATTGGGCACGAGCCATCGAATTGCTGCACTGCGCTGAAAAAATAGCAGAACTCGCCAGGGATCCCGAAATTACCAGCTCCGATGCCAGAGCGGAACTCGGCCCGGTAACCGGTGAAGGTGTCGGGATCATCGAGGCACCGCGTGGCACGCTGATTCATCACTACCATACCGATAATAAAGGTATCGTCACCGACGCCAATATCGTGG
>QKJV01000231.1 GCA_003249165.1 Desulfobulbaceae bacterium
GCTTGACAAAAGTGGCAATAACTTCACAGCAAAGATTTATGAACTTGACCTTCCTGAACCCGAGGTTTCTTTTGCTGGAACAGTCAGTCGCTATTTCCCGGACAGTTCACCGGTTCCCTTCTATCGACTTGATCTTTCAGCCCGGAATATTGATCTAAACGGTGTCAGATCGAGATTGCTTGATCTGCTTGGCGATGAATATATCACAACAACTGTCTGTAATGTTGTCCGCGGAGGACGAGCAAAGTCAGCCACTTATACCTTCGATGCACCGGTAACTGAATTTGCTAATATCCAATCTATGACCATTAATGTTGATGTCGATAATGCAAATATTCATGTACCAGGTGTTGATCTTGATCTGGATCGCTCTTCCGGGCCCATTATCATCAAGGACGGCAATATTCACGGCTACAACCTGACATCCTGGCTGGGGTCACATTATGGATCGAATGGCTCCTTTTCTCTGGGACTTTCAGAAAATAACTGGTTATTCAAACTCGACCTCGACATAGATGCCGACCTTGCGTCTTTGCCACAGACGTTGCACTATCTTATCCATGAGGAACATTTCAGGAACGAAGTTCTTAAATTTTCTGCGGAAGGCCGTAAAAATGGGCATTTAACCATTGGAGATGATCTGCGCAACTTTATTGTCGATGTCACAATCCCTGAACTTAAGGGTACACAGGTCGCCTATAAACGAATAAGCTCTCCTATAGAACTGCAGGGAGGTACGCTCCACATTCATGGCGATCAGGTAGAATGGCAGGGAGTTACGGCTGAGATAGGAAAAGATAAGCTGATTGAGTGTTCCGGGAATCTCTCTTGGGGGGATAAAAATGTTCCCTTTACGGTGAAAAGCCTGACCGCGGATATTGACTCCGCTGATTTCCTCAAAGAACTCAATCGTTATCCTCTGGTCGCAAGCACCCTTGCACCTGACCTGTCCACGATTACCGGTAATATGCGGGTTACGAACGGCAGCGCGAAAGGTCCATTTCTTCATCCTTCTCTCTGGCAGTACCATCTCCCTATCCAATTGACGGCCACCACGTTTACGACGCCGCATCTTCCGGGACAAATCAAGATCGATCAGGCGACAGTCGACATGACAGACCAAGAGATTGATTTCATTCCAGAAGGAAAAATCTCTTTTATCGACTCTCCTCTGTCTTTCAACGCCCGACTTTTTCATCAACAGCTGACACAATGGCATGGGCAGATTGATCTCGCAGGAGAAGTAACCACTGAACAGGGTAAATGGCTGGCCGAACAAAATTGGATCCCAGAAATTTTTTTCCCGAAAATTCCCTGCACAATTAATAAGTTAAAAATAAATTTTTCCCAAAATAACGTTTCAGTTCTCGGTTCCCTCCAGAATAATTCTTTTTCCGACATCCCTGTGGATATGGTACTCGATGTCAATGTAACAAACGGATTGCATTCACGAACTTCTCTTCATTTTTTTAAGGGAGATCATGATGGCCTTATCACCATCATTGGCGATGGGCTAGAGACATCACCGCAAATCTCTTTTCAGGGAACCATTGACTGGCAGAGTGTTGCGGCTTTATTTAACACTCGTTTACTTTTGAATGGTGTAGTAGAGGGTTTTTTTACCCTTACCCCGCCAGCAAAAAACCGAATTTTCTCTTTCAATGGTCGTGCTTCTGCCCAGGACCTGCAATGGCTTTGGGGTAATTATCTTCGTCAAGTTTCCATTTCCCGATTGTCAGTTAATGGTGCAAATGAGCTTCTATCGATTAACAATCTCGTCTTTTCTTTTGAAAATGAGGTAGTCGTCAGCTCGGGTGAACTCAGGTTCACGCCACAAAACGTAGTTACGGATTTATCGTTGCAATCTGGTTCGCTTTCCCAAACAACTCTCACCCATTTTATTGATGATCTCTCCGTTTTTTTAAAAAAAATGAGCGGCAAGAAAGACCAAAAAATCTCTGCCTCCATTTCCGATAATGTTGCCGGGACAATAGCTATAAAGGCAGACGAATTTCTCTTTGCCGAGACGATAAAAGAGGAAAAAACCCAGAGCTATAAAATGACACCTCTGCAAGGAACAATCGATCTCAATGATAGTACGTCGACGACCTTGTTTCTAAAAAATTCTAATTTCTGCGGCCTGGATATTGATGGTTCTCTGCGATGGAAGGGTGAGCAAAGCAACAAGGAATTCACTTTAAAAAACCCAACAAAAAATTTACCTCTCTTCGAGGAATTCCTTCCCTGTGTTGGAGCAAAGAATACACTTATTGCCGGGCCTTTTACAGTCCAAGCCAGCTTGAAGGATGAAAATGGGAGGTTGTCTTCGGGCAATTTCAGATTAAGGTCACAAAACGGTGTACTGCAGAAAATGGATCTTCTTTCCAAGGTATTCAAGTTAATCAACTTCACCGACCTGTATCAGGGACTCTTTTCCAGTGGCTTCCGTTATAAGACGTTGAAAATCGATGGCCATGTAGCTAACAATCATCTGCTTCTTGATAGAGCAGCTCTTGAAGGTGAAGGTATGGACATTCTGGCGCAAGGAGATATTAATCTCCATACATTGGAGACCAACTTGACCTTTTTTATTGTTCCGTTTAAAACGATCGACAAAATTATTAATATAATGCCGCTGGTCGGTCGGATAATTGGTGGCAAAAAAGGCCATATTGTAACGTACCCGGTCAAGGTTACCGGTGATCTCCGGGATCCGAAACTAAACATTCTTTCCCCCTCGGCCATAGGGAAAGCGGCAATTGATTTCATCATTGATACACTGTCCCTGCCGCTCGAACTGCTCCAGCCGTCTAACGAAAATGAATATGAATCTACGGAGAAGGGGAAAAACGAAAAATGAAAAAAAGTGAGGCTTGAATCACCCAATGATAATTAACATTGTCGGAATATTTTTTGTAATTATCGGAACAGTGGTCTCGTTGATATTCTGGATCCCCGGCTTCATCAACAAAAATCACCTGAAGCAAATAATGGGGACCAGGTACCCTATTGTCTATTTCATTTATTTCAGCAACGGCCCACTGTTGCTTATCATCGGCGCAGTTATGTTGACCTGTCTGCGCGGCTGACGACTCTTCCCCAAATTCGTCGAGCTGTTTCTTCTTTGGATAGAAGAGGGAATTCGATCTGCCCCCCCTGGCGGTCAAGCAGAATAATCCTGTTTGTGTCAACGGCGAACCCGCTGTCGGCAGCTGTTATATCGTTTACAGCAATAAAATCAAGATTCTTTTTCTGCATCTTTTCCTGACCATACTCAACGAGATGATCGCTTTCGGCGGCAAAGCCGATGAGTAGAGGTGGATTTATGCGCCGATTCTTGATTTCTCCAAGTTTTTGAAGGATATCCCTGTTCTGAATCAGTTGCAGCGTTATCTTTTCATGAGTCTTTTTTATTTTTTGGGAAGAAATCTCAGCAGGTCTGAAATCAGACACGGCCGCAGCCTTTACAACTATATCCGCGGTATCAAAGCGGCTCATAACCTCCATATACATTTCTTCAGCGGTACGAACTCTGACCAACTCTACACCGGCAGGCGCAGGAAGTGAGCCTGGACCCGTGATCAGGATAACACGTGCCCCCATTTGACAGGCAACGGCAGCCATGGCATATCCCATTTTTCCCGAAGAACGATTACCAATAAATCGGACAGGATCAAACGGCTCCTCAGTGGGACCTGCGGTTACAAGTACTGTTTTTCCATAGAGCGTCTGGGGAGTAAGGGTAGAGATGATCGCCTCTCGCACCTGATTCCACTCTGGCAGTCGCCCCGGCCCTTCTTCTCCGCAGGCCATCATACCGCAATCCGGCTCAACGACAAGATACCCGTATTCTTTCAATTTCCCGATATTCTCCTGGGTTGCCGGATGAAGATACATCCTGCTGTTCATGGCTGGGCAGATAACAACTTTTGCTTCAGTGGCCATGACTATAGCCGCCAGCAGATCATCTGCCATCCCATGAGCAAATCTGGAGATTGTCTGCGCCGTTGCCGGTGCAACCAGAATCAGATCGCAACCACGTGCCAAACTGATGTGAGGTATCCTCTCTTCGTTTTGCCCGGAAAACATCTTCCGGTATACAGGCTTCCCGGTCAAAGCAGCAAAAGTCAGCGGGGTAACGAATTCCGTAGCAGAATCAGTCAGAACAGCAGTGATTTCAGCTCCTTCACGCCGTAAGGAGCGAATCCAGTCACAAACTTTATATGCGGCAATTGAACCAGTGATACCGCAGACTATTTTTTTATTTTCCAGAACAGGTGACATTCTGCTGTTTTATTGAAGAGGAGCAACCGAAAAGGAGTCCCCGCCACCTGAACTGCTGCCGCTTATCCCGCCTCGATTTGCTGAATAATCGCCGCCCAAGGCAATGTAAATGTTAACCACTGTCTTGAAATTAAGTTTGTTTTCAGAAATGGTAATCATACAGGTTTTTTCAGGTTTAGTGAAAATCAGAAGATAATTTTTCGCCTTCACTACACCTACAAGTTTCCATCCATTTTTAGGCATGGAACCCTCGAAAAAATCAGAAAGAGAAATAACGTCTATTCGTCCGTCAAAGCTCAGGACACCGCCGTTAAAGGAACTGGTCTTGACATACATGGAATTCTCGCGGTTCATTTCTAGTCCGTCAGGAATAAGAACTTCCCGAAAATCAGGCGGATAATAGGGTTGACTAGAATCCGCATAACCCTGCTGCGAGTCACTGCCGCCAAATGATCCAAAATTTGCGCAACCGCTCAGCAGCAATGTTAACAACAACGCAAAAATCCCCAAGGAAAAAAACTGTTTACTTTTGGAAAACATCAGAACCCTCCTGCAAAAATGTTTTTAGAATAAATATATCCAGCCCCTTTCGGGACGATTTCTGCCTTCGATGCTGGGGATGGCCAATGGCCAGCACGGCCATCAGATCATACTGTGAGGAAAGGCCAAGAATTTCATTGACCTTATCCTTATTTTTTAGAATCTGACCCAGCCAGACCGCCCCAAGCCCCAAAGCTTCTGTCGCGAGCAGCATATTTTCAATACAGGCTCCGGTGGCCTGATGATCCTTTACATCGTCATACATGGCTTCCCTGTCAAGATAGACGGCAATCAGTGCGGGAGCCCCGAGGACGATACGGCTGTAATGGGTGGTTTCGCTCAGTTTTGCACGTACTTCCTCATCAGTAACGATAGCAAAACGCCATGGTTGGTTATTAAGTCCTGAAGGAGCCCAAATACCAGCTTTGATTATTTCCTGCAGATCGGCTAAAGTTACAGATTCGTTGGTAAATTCTCGTATGCTACGGCGGGTATAAATTGCTTCCAGAACTGAATGTGACATTAAAAATCACCTCTTCTCTTGACGATAGCGGGATTGCCCTTCATAATTACCCCTTTGTTGCATGAATTTCAATAATTTGTTAGATGGATTGAACAAAAGACCCGTCTCCACTTTATATTCCAACACAACCTGAGAAAATTTCGCACTGTGTCAAAAAAGAAAAAAAAACTACCTTTACCTGAACTTGTCACCAGCGCCGCGCTGATCGACACCCATTGTCATCTTGATATGATTGATGATGGACTTTCTCCCGACAGCATCGTTGAAAGAGCTCAAGCAGCGGGTGTGAAGGCTGTTATCACCATCGGCATCGACCTGGAAAGCTCCCAAAAGGCCGTAAATTTCGCTACTAGAAATAGCAAAATTTATGCCGCGGTGGGAATCCATCCCCATCATGCCGGAGATATTAACGATGAAATGCTCCTGGAACTGGAAAATCTTGCCCGCAGTAACAGGGTGGTTGGTTATGGTGAAATCGGTATCGACACGGTAAAGGATTACGCTCCCCTGCAGACACAGCGCCATGCTTTTATCAGACAACTTGAACTGGCAAAACACCTCGGGTTGCCGGTTATCATTCATAACAGGGAAGCGCATGAAGAAATACTTGCAATACTGCGGGAAAAAGGCCCTTTCCCTGCCGCCGGAGTAATCCATTGCTTCTCCGGTGACGGGACAACCGCCGAAAAATTTATGAATCTGGGTTTTTACATCTCCTTTCCCGGAGTAGTGACATTTACTAATGCACAGATCCTTCATGAAGCAGTCCGAACCGTTCCGTTGGAGAGGATGTTGGTTGAAACGGATGCCCCTTTTCTTGCACCTGTCCCTTTCAGGGGAAAAATGAATGAACCACTTTATACGCTTTATACAGCCCAGAAAATAGCGGAACTAAAAAATTTGACGCTTGAGGAAGTAGCTAGACAAACAACCGCCAACGTCACCAAACTTTTCGGCATCACTCTCTGATGCATGAGAGGGCAAAATCACGGCCATGTCAGATATAAGAAACAACCTCAAAGAAATACGGCGACGCATTGAAAATGCATCAATCCGGGCAGGAAGAGACCCGAGATCGGTCAAACTCGTAGCCGTCACTAAAAAAATCAGTCCAGCTCTTATCATGGAAGCGATGGAAGCCGGACAGAATCTTTTTGGCGAAAATTACATGCAGGAAGCCAAGGAAAAAATCAGGCTTTTTGCAGGTAATGCGGACTGGCACTTCATCGGCCATTTACAGTCCAATAAGGCGAAAGATGCGGCAACGCTTTTTGATCTCATCCATACTGTTGACAATCTGAAGCTTGCAAAGGCATTGAACAAACATGCAGGACTGGCAGGCAGAATCTTACCGGTTCTCGTCCAGGTCAACGTCGGAGGTGAAACGCAAAAAGCTGGTGTCACACCGGAAAAGGCGGAACAGCTGCTCAAAGCGATGCTGGAACTCGGACATCTCAACATCAAAGGGCTCATGACCATGCCTCCTTTTCTCGATGATCCGGAAGATGTCCGACCTTTTTTCAGGACATTACGGCAGATGGCCGAACAATTCGCCGACAAAGGCTACTTCGGTCCACATAATAGTTACGAACTGTCAATGGGGATGTCCGGCGATTTCGAAGTAGCCGTCGAGGAAGGAGCCACATTAGTAAGAGTAGGCACCTCCATCTTCGGTACCCGCCCTGCTTGAGAATCCGCCAACATCTTTCGGCAAGAGTTGACCGGCAAATTGGGCTTTCTATCTCATCCAGCTTTTATCAGTTGCTCGATTTCTTCCTCCTGAGGGAAACGGCCCATACGAGACTTTGAAAAAATATTTCTATCATCCACCCGAACATCAAACACACCACCGGAACCGGCAATCAGTTCAATCTGGGCGCTGAATTTCTTCTTCAGTTCCTCTTCCAACCTGGAAGCACGCGGTTTATAATTTCACTGACTACAATATGTAATGGTTATTTTCATCTGCTTCCTCCTTTTTTTATAAATTAGTAATCTCTGTTTGCCGCTGCCGCCAAACTGTGATAAAATTTTTTTCATTGGTGTCTTACTCTTTGAAATTACTGTTTTTTTAAACAAGCATTTTTTAAGACAAAAACAACTAATCAGAAAAGTTCAAAAAAATACATTTTTTTAGAGCTTCCGGCATTGCAATAATTTCCCTTATTCTTTCTTTAATAATGCATGATAACGTAAGGATTTTTCTTTACAAGAGTTCGAAACAGAGATTTTCACGTAACCATTAAATTCGCGAGAAATGCAGATGAAGGAAAAAAATCAGAGTCAATCTGAACAGGTAAATAATAAAATTATCCGCCACGTTTACCGGCTTCCTCTTGAGGGAAAAGACCAAATTACTATTGATATTAATAAAACGCGCTACGAAGTAATAAATCTGGAAGTGAACGGAGCAGGTATCCTCGTAAATGATGATGAAGCCATTTCTATCGGCCAACAGCTTAAAGTCATCATTCTGCACCTTGGGGATGATCAGATCAAGCTTCAGGGTAGAGTTGTCCATATCTCTCCCAGAGATTTTCAGTTCATCTGTGGCATTAAATTTGAATATGTCTCCGAGGAAAACAGAAAAATTTTAATTGATTTTTTACGCAGACAAAAAAAGAATCTCTTCTTAAATCGATAACACAGCAGACATTTATTTTCTGGACGACTCAGGAAAACCGTGGAGATGATAATGCAACGCAACAACAAGGGCAACGGAGATGTGCTGGGGAACCTTTTCCAGGGCAGAGCACCTGTGGAGGCAATCCCCGGACTGGATGAATTGACCTCGATTATAGAAAAGTATTCACGCCCCTTACTCAGCAAACACCAGGATAATCCATCAACTTCGCTTCAACCAGCACTGGCAAACCCTACAAAAAAGAAAAGAAAAAAAAGTTCTGGTAAAACCAAAACGACTCACTATTTAACGAAAGAAGTTTTCAACGATCTTGATAAAGCGAATAATTTTTTAAAGGGCTTGCTGCCAACCGGTTCCAAACTGCTGGCTACGAAATCGAACATTGTCAACTTGGCTCTTAAAACGCTGCTGGAAGATTTTGAGTCAAACAAAAAGGAAAGTGAGCTGGTAAAAAAACTTCTTAAAAACAATATGAAATAGTATCGATATACTGTATAGCCATTTTTGTTTCAGCTGATTTGATTATTTGTTTTAATTCCGGAGATCCGTATGGTTATTATCTGTCCACACTGTCAACATGAACATGTTGTTGACGAAAGCCGCCTGCCGGCCAATGTCACAAAAGTCCGTTGTAAATCCTGCAAGGAGCTCTTTGATATTGTTAATCCGAATGCGGCAGTAACCTCACCAGCCGAGGCAACTACCGTCAACAATACGGAACCTCGTAAAATAGCTGTCACCCTTTCAAAGGGTGGAGTCGGTAAAACAACTACGGCGGTTAATCTTGCTGCTGGTCTTGCTCTGGCGGGCTACAAGGTACTGTTGGTCGATACGGACACACAGGGTCAATCAAGTTTCATGCTTGGCATCAAACCAAAGGCGGGCCTTACGGAATTTGTTAATGATGAACTTTCCTTAGATGAAACCATGGTCAAGGCAAGGGAAAGACTCTGGGTGCTTGGTGGCGGCAGAACTCTTGCCGGCCTGAAACGCGTGATAGACCGAAAGGATTTCGGCGGGGAAATGACACTGAAAGAGAAGCTGAGTACCATTGACAAACAATTTGATTACGTGGTGGTCGACACTTCTCCTGGCTGGGATCCTCTTATTGTCAATGTTCTTTTCTATGTTAAGGAAATACTTACTCCCGTATCCTTGGAAGTCATGACACTGCAGGGTCTTGTGGAATTTCTTAAAAGCATGTCATCCGTCCAGAAATACAACAAGGATGTCGCCCTGAAATATATACTCCCCACCTTTCATGATCAGCGGGTTAAAAAATCAGATGGTATTCTCACCAAACTGGAAGAACTATACGGAAATCATGTTTGTACACCGATCCGTTATAATGTAAGAATTTCTGAAGCTCCAGCCTATGGACAGACAATTTATGAATTTGCACCGGGATCGCCAGGAGCCCAGGATTACCGGGATTTGATCCGAAAAATAACCAATAACCCCAAACTCTTCACTTAATTACCCCGATGTCCACTTCAAATGACGACAAAATCATCATATCAAATGAGGCATCCGAGGCATTAGGACGCCGGATAGCAAGGGGAATGGAAATTCCGTTCACCCGTGTTTTGAAAAAATTCTTTACGGATGGTGAAATCTACCACTCCTTTCCGGATGACATTTCCGGACGGGATGTCATCATCGTCGGAGCTACCCACAACGACGAATCGCTGCAGGAGCTTATCGACCTGATCGATGGCTGCCATTATTACAGAGCCAGGACCGTAAATGTTGTCGTTCCCTACCTGGGATACTCCACCATGGAACAGGCAAAACCGGATACCAACGAAATTCCCAAAGGTATTACCCGCACCAGACAAATTTTCCGGGCCAGACCTGATTTCGTCGCCTTCATCGACCTGCATTCCGAGGCAGTGCTGCATGCCCACCGCGGTGATGTCCAGACAATGCATATTAATACAAACAACCTGATAGTGGACAAAATCAAGGAGCTGCAGCTCGACAACTTTGTGCTTGTTTCACCCGATTATGGGCGCAGTAAATGGGTTGCACGCCTGGCAGGACAACTCAACGCTCCTCATACAGCTGCCGACAAAGACCGCTATGCGATGGACAAGACAATGGTCCATCAGGTGGCCAGCGTCGTGAAAGATAAAGTCGTTATTATCTGTGATGACATGATACGAACCGGCGGCTCTATTATCCAGACTGCCTTACGATGCCGTGAAGCCGGAGCTCTCGATACCATACTCTTTGCCACCCACCTCGTACTCGCAGGGCAATCACGACAAAAATTCAAGGAAAACGGGATAAAAAAAATTATCGGTGCTGACACCTATCCAGGTGTCGAGAGCGATGACCTGCTGGATATATTCTCCGTAGCCCCGCTTGTCGTAACAGCTTTAAAACGCCACCTGAGGAGTGTTCGTTAAGAACCTTTGCCTTCTTCAGACAGGAAAATCAAGCTTTTGTAAACCCGCGACTTGCCCTGTTGGAAAACAGGGCAAGAAATGCATGGCTCATTTGACCAAGTTGCCTGTTCGCTCTCCCCATCAGCTTGAACGGGGATTCAACCGGATAAAGGAAAAGCACACCTCTGCCTGTAGATTTCAGGGAAACAAGCCTGGAATTATCTGACTGTTCGGCCATCCAGATCTTAAGCTTAATAAAAAGAGGTAAACAACCTGAAATCATGGCCGGAAAAACCGGAGTCTAAGAGCGTTACTGACCACGGAGACAGAACTGAGAGCCATCGCACCGCCTGCAATCATAGGATTTAAGGTGGGGCCGCCAAAAATATAGAGGATTCCCGCCGCAACCGGAATCCCAATGACATTATAGGCAAAAGCCCAGAAAAGGTTCTGCCTAATATTGCGCATGGTAGCCTTGCTCAGTCTCAAGGCGGTCAGGACATGGCTGACATTGCCCTTCATAAGAACGATGTCACCGCTTTCGATGGCAACATCGATACCGGTTCCCATGGCAATGCCAAGATCAGCAGTGGCTAAAGCCGGAGCATCATTGATACCATCACCGACCATGGCTACAACTTTCCCTTGCTTTCTGATGTCTGCAATTTTTTCGGCCTTATGTTCCGGAAGCACCTGGGCTATAACTTGGGTAATTCCTGCCTGACGGGCGATAGCTTTGGCTGTTTTTTCATGATCGCCAGTAAGCATCACCACATCAACCCCTATTTTTTTTAGTTTACGAACGCTTTCTGCAGCCTCCTCCTTAATTCTGTCGGCAATGGCAAGCAGTGCTGAAAATTTGCCGTCACAAGCAACAAAAAGCGCGGTTTTTCCAGCTTCGGCAAACTCATCGGCGGTCTGTTGTATCCTTTTTGCTAATTCGATACCATTTTCATCCATTAGTTCATTGTTGCCGATCAACACCTGATGTTCATAATGGACAGCATCTTTTTGGTATGAGACGACAGCCGATATTCCTCGCCCAGGCAAGGCATTGAAAGAAGCAGGATCATGAAGTTTGCACCGTTTTTCCAGAGCAGCCCCGATAATTGCCTCGGCGAGAGGATGTTCCGACCCTTTCTCCGCGCTTGCAATCAGGCTCAGCAGATCAAAATCGTTCAAACCGGAAAAATTCCTCAAATCAGTCAGCCCCGGCTTTCCGTAGGTCAGGGTCCCTGTTTTATCGAATACGACAGTTTGCACCTTCTGCGCCGTTTCCAATGCTTCTCCGTTTTTGACCAGCACACCAAGCTGCGCACCACGACCGGTTCCAACCATGATAGACGTCGGAGTGGCAAGTCCCATGGCACAAGGACAGGCAATAACCATAACGGCGATAAATATACGTAAAGCAAAGGTAAATTCGGCGTCACCGATAAAATACCACGACAGCCCGGCAACGACAGCAATAACCATGACTGTTGGAACAAAATAGAGGCTGATGCGGTCGGCCAGGTTGGCTATTGGAGCTTTTGAACCCTGGGCATCCTGAACCATTTTTATAATTCTGCTTAAAGTAGTGTCCTGACCTACTTTTCGGGCCCTGACTTGCAAGATGCCATTTTTATTAAGCGTACCACCTACGACTGTATCTCCTATGCCTTTCTGCACAGGCAGACTCTCCCCGGTAAGCATCGACTCGTCCAAGCTGGAAGATCCTTTTTCTATAACACCATCAATTGGGATCCTCTCGCCGGGCCGGATAAACAAAAGGTCATTTACCAGAATTTCGTCTACAAGAATTTCTTCTTGTTTATCTCCTCGTATTAAAGTCGCCTTATCGGGTGTCAGTTGCATGAGTTGGCTGATGGCATCCGATGTACGCGCCTTTGACCGGGCCTCCAGATACTTACCCAATGAAACCAAGGCAATCAACATTGCAGCCCCTTCAAAATAGAGATCATGAGCTCTGGCCACAGGATTCATTCCCAACCCGATTTCAACCAGATTCCAGGTTGAATAGATAAAAGCGGCACCGGTTCCCACGGCAATCAGAGAATCCATATTTGGAGCGCCGCGCAACAGGCTGGGAAAGCCGATGACATAAAAGCTGCGTCCGAGCCAAAGCACTGGCACGACAAGAATAAACTGCAGGAGGGCGAAATTGAAGGGATGGACCATCGGATCGAGGATATCCGGTATGTTAACACCCACCATATGTCCCATGGAGACAAGCATGACGAGGAAGGCAAGGATGAAAGCGGGAATGAGGCGTTTTTTCAGTTGCCGGAGCGTATCGGCGATTTCCTGTTGTCTCTTGACAAGGGAATTAGCCGACGACGAAACAGCTTCGGCTTTAAAGCCAAGTCCGTCGATAGTCTCCCGGACCTGTCTCTGACTGACCTTCCCGGGATCAACAACGACCTTAGCCATCCCGGTGGCCAGGTTGACTTCGCAACGATCAACCCCCTCCATGGCACCGACAACCTTTTCTATCCGACTGGAACACGAGGCGCAATGCATGCCGTTGATTGAAAACTCTATTAGGGATTCCTCCTTTGGCGGAACCAGTTCAAATCCCAGTCCGGCAATCGTTTCCGCAACTGAGTCCAGAGAAAGTTGGTTGGCATCCCGCTTCAAATCCATTTTGGCAGTTGCCAAATTAACCGAGACGCGCTCAACACCTTCCATAGCTCCGACAACCTTTTCAATCCTGCTGGAACACGAAGCGCAGTGCATACCCTTAATATCGACCTGCACATGATCGATCTGTCTATTGTTCCTATTTTCCTTGTTCATAAAGCAACCTCGAAGAGAATAATCACAGCTTTATCTTCACTTTTAGAAATAAATAATTAACAGTATGGTATATAAGCTTATAGTTAATCACTTAACAACAGCCATGCAACTGGCATATTAATCAGACCATTTCGGGAGGAAATGATATGACAACAATAAAAATCAACGGGATGCGATGCGCTCATTGTTCAGGATCCGTTACAAAAGCCCTGGAAGGGATTGAGGGTCTAACCGATGTCAAGGTAGATCTTGAAAAAGGGGAGGCAACATATACCGAAAAAAGCCCCGTATCGCTGGAGACCATTAAAAAGAAGATAACAGGAATCGGCTTTGAAGTCGCTGAATAGATAAAATCAACACCGCTCCCCGGTTTCTTCAAAAATGCAAACCGGGGAGAACAAAAAAATTTTCCTTTATTTCGGTGTTGGATACTTGCTGGGGTGAATGTAGGAAGTCAAAATTTTGTAAAATTCCAGTGACTCGGGAGGGAGTTTGCTGAACTCTCTCTTGTGCAGGATATCGTAGGCAGAGATGGAATAAAGTGCCCATGTGGCATTCTGATCGATCTGTAATGCTGCGCCTTCAACGGCAACTCCGGCAAAAAGCCCTCTGCTGCGTGAATAAGAGTAAATCTCTGTTTCCAGTTTGATATCCGTACCGGCTTCCATATGACGGCCTACCGGTCCGGCTGCTACAGAAAAATCGCCACCCAGCGTAATCTTTCCTTTCAGAATTGCTTCAACACTCCGCATGGTCTTAAAAACAAGTATAATATCGGTAGATTGTGCTCCAATCTGATAGCCGATACTCCCACCAGCCAGATATACCATAATCGGATAATGCCAGTTCCCATGCAGGTCACGTACCATCAACACCCCTTTTCCATATCGGCCCCCGATGATAAAACCAGCCTTGAACAATTTCGGCAGTACTACGACTGCGTGGGCATTAGCCAGTAAAGCCGGAGGGATTGATGTTTCCGGAATGGAAAAAATTTTTCGCATTACCTCGGTTGCCTCCTTAACTTTCAGGGCCTCGGGAGAAAGACGTTGGGCGAAGCAATTTGATGGAAACAAAAAAAACATCATAACCATTGCAGAAAAAATTCTTTTAATAAACATGGGATCTCCTCATATGACGCTACGGTTGGTTATCGTCTCAGCATTCCCGATAAAACATATGAAAAAACTTCCGGAAACGCTTTAATAAACGGCGGAGTCAACCAGCACATCGGCGCGTTTCTTATCATTTCTGCCATTTTATTAAAATTGATCTCTTTTTCCTCAAATATGCAGGTCCCTTTTAATCCTGAAAGAGCTTTCCTAGTCCGCCCAAGACTGATCCCTCCCCGTGGGATTCTGTCCCCGTTTGTGGTGCAGCCGTATGAATTTTCCCTGCCAGACGTGAAAACGGCAAAGATTGAAGCCATACATGACCTGGGCCAGTCAAATGAGCAAAGAAAAATCCCTCGCCGCCAAAGAATCCGGATTTGATACCACTCACTGTCTGGATGTCATAATTTATCGATTTGGTTAACGCAACCAAACATCCCGTATCGACTCGCAGAGATTCTCCGGCACTCAGCTCTTTTTCAACGATGGTTCCACCAGCGTGCACAAAGGCCAGACCATCCCCTTCCAGCTTCTGCATAATAAATCCTTCACCGCCAAAGAGCGCCACGCCGATCCTCTGCTGAAAGTGTATGCCGATGCTGACCCCCCTGGCCGCGCAGAGAAACGAATCTTTCTGGCAGATAATTGTCCCGTTGTACTTTTTCAGATCAAGAGGAATAATCTTGCCCGGATAGGGCGACGCGAACGCCACACGACGCTTCCCTGGGGCTGTGTTGGTAAAAACAGTGCAGAAAAGACTCTCACCTGTAATGAGGCGTTTCCCCGCACCGAGAAATTTATTGAGCAAACTGCCGCCGGAACTCTCGCTGCCATCACCGAAAACGGTCTCCATTGTAATCCCGTCCTCCATAAACATCATAGCCCCGGCTTCGGCTACCGCGCTTTCATGCTGATCGAGCTCAATCTCGACAAACTGCATTTCATGTCCGAAGATCTCATAATCTATTTCATGAGCCTTTTGCCCGGGACCACCGACGGGAGGAGGCGCAGGTGATACGTTAGGATTTTCGCCGGCAAACTCCGGAATTTCCCCTAAAGGGGTCCAGGTCTTAAATCCTTTTTTCCACAGCAATGTTCGTGGATTATATAAACCTGCTGCAATCCCCTCAAAAATTTGCTCGCGACTGAATGGTCCACGTGATTTTCCATCCACCGCGACATGCCAGATACTCATAAAAAAATCTCCTTATTGAGAAAATATGAATTTGTTGAATAGAGACAGCAATATTTGCGCCTTTCAGCAACGATTTGCCTAAATTTACTTTTTCTGACTTTTCATTTATACAATTTGTGACAGGTTCTGGTCTGCTGAACAATCTCGTCTATAGTATCACGAGCAGATCCGAAATCTCCTTTTTTTGCCGCCGCAATACAGAATTTGACCTTATCGGCACATGCATGCCAAGAGGCGGCCCATTGAGGATTTGCGTTCAAATTGTAATCTTCGATCATCATCTCCAATTCTCTGCCCAATTCATCGGGAACTGTTGACTTTTCATTCACGTGTTTCACCAGTTCTTTCCATAACCTGTTGATGTCCCGTTTTAATTTCTTCCCCCCCGCTGAAGGATATCTCTGCGGCTTCACCTCTTCCATTTGCTGCGAGGAACTCTGCTCCTCTTCAAATTCACCCACTGGAACGTGTAGTGAAAATTCACAGGAAAGAATCCCTTTTTTAAACTGTTTTTTTATAACGAGGGAAAAAGAATCACCGATTGGTAACTTTTCCCCTCCAACAAGAATGGAACCGGCGGCAATTTCAGCGGCAAGACGCTGCAGCTCTTCGGACACTTCCACACCGGAAAGCCATTTATTCTTTTTTTTACTCGTTTCTTCAAGAAACAGTTTCTCCCGCTCCATATTCCCTCCATACAAAAACAAAAAACTTCTTTTGCCAAACAGAATAACTCTATCCTGTGGAATAGAACTATCAGTCGCTCACTAAACTCATTTTACCAAAATATGTATCTCAATTAGGTCGGATAAGTAAATTCAACAACCGGTCAACCACAAGGTAAAAACTGGCGGTTAACAGAACTGTGGTATAATCATCGACAATCAAGGCCGGTCCATCAATTCGATGACCAGGCAAAAGACGCCCCCGACTGTATATCCCAATGCTTTCTGATCCGTTGGCCAGTGTAACCAGTTTCATTCCATCAGGATCAGGTGCTTCAGTCCCCTGTTCAAATACCTCCGGTAACGCTTGTTCCGGTCGAACAATAGAAAGCCGGCAGCGTATGGAGACAACTTCGAGAGGAGCATCTGGAAGGCTATAGCCGAATAGCTGTTCATGTTGATCATGAAATCGTTGCCGGAAATAATCATCATAAGCGACACTCAGCTCAAAAGACTGCCCCTGATAGCGAATATCGATAAACATTTCCGTCCCGACATTGCCGGCTCGACATAGACGCAGCAATTCATTCCTAGTTGTCGCGATAAGTTTAGCAAAAGATGCATCCAGAACTGCTTTTTCGACCTCTTCTCCTTGCAGAAACAGGGACTGACTTCCATCCAGCATTGGATCAGACATCGCCATCCCCTGAGCTGAAAGAATCCCGGCTCTGGCAGGAACGACTATTTCATTAATACCAAGCTCCTCGGCAAGTTCACAGCAATGTAATCCTGATGCCCCACCAAAGGAAAATAAGGAAAATTCCTTAGGATCATGACCTCGCTCCAGGGAAACAGCACGAATGGCCTTGGCCATACCGATATTGACGAGGCGAATCATCCCTTGAGCAGCCTGCCGGGCGGAAAGACCGAGCAACTCGCCGAGCGCCTCCATTTTCGAAGACACCCGGTTAGAATCCAAAAAAATTTTGCCGCCAAGAAAGCGATCATCCAGCAATCGGCCAAGATAAAGGTTGGCATCTGTAACGGTGAGTTCGCCTCCTTTACCATAACATACCGGCCCCGGATTGGCTCCTGCACTCCGGGGACCTATATGGAGCAGTCCTCCCTGATCCATCCAGGCAATAGACCCTCCCCCGGCACCGACGGTATGAATATCCAATACCTGGATCCGTAAGGGGTAACCGTCTACGCTGTAATCCCGAGTAAGCGTAGGATTGCCGTCACACAGAGAGACATCAGTAGAAGTGCCTCCCATGTCAAAAGTGATGATTTTTTCGCGTCCCATTTTCCGGGCCAGAAGAAAAGCACCGAACACTCCTCCGGCCGGCCCGGAAAGAACTGTGTGCACCGCTCTCTCACCGATTGTTTCTGCCGGGAGAATTCCTCCGTTAGACTGCTGTATGTAAAGAGGATTCTCCCCTAACTTCTGAGACAGGCGGTTGATGTAAAATGCAACAACTGGAGCGAGGTAGGCGTTGATCAGAGTTGTGGTCAGTCGTTCATACTCCCTGAACTCCGGCAACACTGCTGAAGATATACTGACAGGAATCTCGAGTGCAGCAAGCTCGTCTGCCAATTCTTTTTCATGTTCATCATTCGCATAGCTGTGAAGCAGACAGACAGCAACTGACTCGATTCCCTTCTTCCGGCAAATACGCCGAAGTCTCTTGCCCGCGCTTTTGGCCAGCGGTGTCTGAATCTCACCGTTCCACAGGATACGCTCGCGAACGCCGAGGCAATCCTCTCGTCCGATTATTTCCGCCGCGCGTTCAATCTGCAGATCATATAAAGTCGCCCGGTTCTGTCTCCCGATAATAAGGACATCTTCAAAGCCATGGGTTGTGACCAGCAACGTCCTTGCTCCTTTTCGCTGCAGGAAAGCATTGGTGCCGACGGTGGTCCCGTGGATAATTTCCAGTTCCTCAGGCAGCAGAAAACAACCTGCCTTCTCCGGATGGGGGAAAAAATGGCAGAGACCTGCCACTATTGCCTGACCGGGATCCTCAGGGGTGGAAGAAACCTTATAGGTTGTTATGCCCCGGTCAGAGAGCAGAATGAAATCAGTAAAGGTGCCGCCCGTGTCGATACCAAGCTTCATGACAGATCTTGCTTGTCCAGCGCATATGGAATGAGATCACAACTCAATTTATGACCTCAATTTTTACAGCGCACAGTTTATACTCCGGCGTCCGTGACAACCGGTCAAGGGCATCAAGGGTAAGGAGATTGACGAGGGCTTCAACATGATTGTACGTCGCAAATACGGTTCCCTGTTGTGTCCGGTCGGTCACCTTTGCGCGAAGTTCAACAGAACCTCGCCGAGAGACCAGCCTGATTCTGTCGTTATCCTTAATTCGGTATCTCCCGGCGTCCACAGGATGGATCTCAGCCAGACACTCCGGACTGATGCTATCAATTTCAGGAGTTTTGCCGGTCATACTGCTGAAATTATAACGGGCCAGATCGCGTCCGGTTGTAAACTGCAATGGATAATCCTGGTCGGCAAGCTCGACTGGCGGGACATAGTCTTCCGGGATAAAAAGCCCCTTCCCGCGGCTGAATTTATCACGATGCAGAATTGGTGTTCCCGGATGATCGATCGAAGGTACAGGCCACTGCAACCCGACCTTTTCCAGGCGCTCATACGTAATGCCGGCATACTGAGGAAGGACGGCGCGAATTTCATCAAAAATTTCCCGGGGTGAAGAATAATCCATGGGGTAGCCCATTTTCCCGGCCAGCGCGCAGAATATTTTCCAGTCAGGCTGCGCCTCGCCGGGAGGTTCAACTGCCTTGCGAACCCGCTGCACCCGGCGTTCTGTATTCGTGAAGGTTCCATTTTTTTCCGCATAACAGGCGGCAGGCAATACCACATCTGCCATCTGAGCCGTTTTTGTCATAAAGATATCCTGCACGACGACAAAATCGCATTTTTCCAAGGCTGCCTGCACATGGGATATATTGGCATCCGCAACCGCAGGATCCTCGCCAAAAATATAGAGGCCGCGAATTTCTTCCTTCATTATATTATCCCAGACCTCTGTCGCCGGTTTCCCGGGGCGTCTGGATAATTTCACCTTCCACAGTTTTTCATATTTCTCAAAAAGATCATCCTCAGCCAGATCGACATAACCGGGCAGGTTGTTGAAGAGCGCCCCAACATCACAGGCGCCCTGCACGTTGTTCTGGCCGCGTAGAGGATTACATCCTCCACCTTCAATCCCGATTTTGCCACACAGCATGGCAAGGTTAGCGATAGTTTTTACCCGGTCTGTGCCCGTGACATAATGGGTTATGCCCATCCCATGATAAATTGCGTGCCGGCCAGGAGCAGCATACATGCGTGCAGCCTGTTGTATCCATTCTGCCTTAATTCCTGTTATTTCGGCTACCATGTCCAGCGGATATTTTTCGACAAGCCGCACCAGTTCATCGAAGTCTTCTGTTCGTTCAGCAACGAACTGCTCATCAAACAGATGCTCCTTGATGATTACATGCATCATGGCATTCAGTAATGCCACATCCGTTCCCGGTTTAA
>QKJV01000434.1 GCA_003249165.1 Desulfobulbaceae bacterium
CCTGATCGTGACGGAAAATGGATATGGTAAAAGAAGTCCGATAGAGGAATACAGAATTACCAGAAGAGGTGGAAAAGGTGTTTATGCCATAAAACCCAGTGAAAGAAATGGCGATATTGTAGGAGCATGCCAGATTACCGACGATGATGAGATTATGCTTATCACAGATCGCGGTAAGATTATCCGAATGGATATGAGCAATCTCAGGGTAATAGGTCGCGCTACCCAAGGTGTAACCTTGATTAATCTGGAAGAAGGAGAAAAGGTAGTAGCAATGGATATGGTCCCTGCTTCTGAAATGGCAGATGAGGAGCAAAAGACGGAAGAAGAAAATTGATGAGAGCGGTAACTGGAAAAAATCTTGCTGTAATTGGTTCAGGAAGCTGGGGTACAGCGTTAGCGAAGTTACTCAGCGATAAAGGACACTTTGTGCATTTATGGGCACATCGACCGGAGCATGTCGTTGAAATAAAACGTGATCGGGAAAATAAAAAATATTTACCCGGCTTTAAATTAAATGACAGGGTATTTTTATCATCTGATCTTGCAAAAGTTATAAGCGGCAAAGAATTTGTGCTGATGGTTGTCCCTTCCCATGTTTTCAGATCTGTCTTTCAGCAGGTTATTCCTTTTCTCTCTGAAAACTGCATAGTTGTTTCGGCAACGAAAGGCATAGAAAACGACAGTCTCATGACGATGAGCCAGGTGATGGCTGACGAACTCGGCAAAAACGGCAAAAAAGCCGTTATAGGCGTTTTAACAGGTCCTTCCTTTGCGAAAGAAGTGGCAATGGGGATTCCGACTGCAGTTACAGTTGCAGCCGCCCGGAAAGATATTGCCGTTGAAATGCAGGATATTTTTTTTACCGAGCGATTCCGTGTTTATGCCAGTACTGATTTAATAGGTCAGGAACTCGGTGCAGCTCTGAAAAATATAGTGGCTATTGCCGCGGGTATCAGTGATGGACTTGGTTATGGAACCAATACAAGAGCCGCTCTTATTACCAGAGGACTTGCTGAAATAACACGACTTGGAGTGAAAATGGGTGCAAACCCATTAACATTTTCCGGTCTGGGTGGGATGGGAGATCTCGTTCTAACATGCACAGGAGATTTGAGCCGTAATAGAACAGTAGGTCTTAAACTTGGTCGAGGCAAAAAATTACAGGAAATTCTGGCTGAAATGGAAATGGTGGCAGAAGGAGTAAAAACCACTGCATCTGCCAGGAAACTAGCCAGACGAGAAGGGGTTGATATGCCCATTCTTGAACAGATTTATAAAGTATTATACGAGGACAAACCCTGTGAAGAAGCGGTAGTTTCGCTCTTAACGAGAGACCAGAAGGAGGAGATGGAATATTAACAGGTTGTTTATAACCGGACTTTTTTCAATTTTTTTAAGGTAATTATAAAAAAATACATAAAACCTGCCAGAATAATAATAGTTGCCCCGGCCGGAAAATCGAGCCTGTAACTGATGGCCAGCCCCCCTGTTGTACAAATAAGGCAAAGCATTATCCCTAGGAGCATCATCTGCCAGAGACGCTTGACGAGCAGTCCGGCTCCGGCTGCAGGCAGGGTCAGCATTGCTACTACCATGACAATTCCTACCACCTGAACAAGGAGAACCACTGTCAGAGCAATCATCATCAGAAGCAAGACATCGAACAATTCAACCCTGATACCGGATATTCGGGCAAATTCTTCGTCAAAACAGACAGAAATCAGCTTATTGTAGTAAACAAGCACGACTGCGACAATAATCAAATCAAGCAGGCCGATGAGCAGGAGGTCTTTTTGCGAAACCATCAAAATGTCACCGAAAAGGTAGCTCATCAGGTCTTCGTTGTAACCGCCGGTCCGGCTGATGAAAAAGATACCCAGTGCCATGCCGATTGACCAGATAGCGCTGAGCACCGTGTCTTCCCTCTGACTGCTGTAATGTTTAACAAGAGCAATAGTAAATGCAGCAAACAGGGCAGCAACCACGGCCCCCTGCAAAGGGGTAGCAGGCAGAGAATATTCTTTTTGCAGAAACCGGGCTGCACCCATCCCGCCAAGAGTGCAATGCGCTATAGCTCCGGCGATGTATGAAATACGTCTTACCGTTACATAGGAGCCGATTATGCCGCAAGAAATGGAACTCAGTAAGCCGGCAAGCAAGGCATATTGCAGAAAGGTATATGTTTGGATATCTTTTAAAAATTGACCCATGTATGCCCTTTTTCGGAACAGCGGTGGTCGTGCCGGACCATCGCCAAATCAGCGCCGTAAATTTGTTGAATGTTTTTCCCATCAATTGCTGAGGTGGGATGGATATGGACAAAACGGTTTACACAAATGACCGAACCAACATGTTTGGAAACAAAACCCACATCATGAGAAACAACGACAACAGTCAATCTTTCGTTAAGTTTACTGAGGAGTTTATAAATATTCTGCTCGGCGAAACTATCGATGTTGGCCGTGGGTTCATCGAAGAAAAGAAGCTCCGCCGATGAGGCAAGTGCCCGGGCGATCAAGGTGCGCTGCCGCTGTCCACCGGAGAGGTCGGCAAAGGCAGATTTGTGCTTGTGATAGAGATCTACGTCTCTAAGCGCCTTGGCGGCAATTTCATTATCTGTTTTACTGAAACGTCCACCCCAGGATTGACCGACTCTCCCCATCAGAACAACATCGAGGACGGAAACAGGGAAGAGTGGATCAAAAAGCCGATGCTGAGGAACATAACCTATACGATGAGAGGATTTTTCCGGTGTATTTCCTAAAACGGTTATCGTTCCTTTGTCTGGTTTAAGCAGGCCGAGCATTAAGCGCAGGAGTGTCGTTTTCCCTCCGCCATTAGGACCGACTACTCCAATCATTTCCCTTTCCATAATACAGAAAGTGACGTTTTCCAAAACAGGCCGGCTAGCGTAAGAAAAAGTCATATTTTGAACATTAATGACGGGGTTTTTCATAAGATTTTCATTGTAACAGCAAAATGTAGACAAGACCAGCGAGTTTATCGTTGAGAAAAAATGACCTGTTAGATTTAATTGTTATTTCATTCTGAGACACGAAATAATATTTTTTTAACGTCTGCAGAGAGTAAAGCGTCGATTATTAGATAAATGGCGTGAAAAAAATGTTAAATTTATCCCGATGATATCAGGAATGGTAAATTTTTACGAATCAATCAATAATGCATCTGAACAAAAATGGCATCCGAAAAAAAAATAAAACTTACAGGCACAGTAAAGGCGGCCGGTTGAGCCGCTAAACTAAGTCCAGGGGACCTGGACCAGATACTGTGCGGTCTTGATTTGCCCACCGATCCTCGTCTGATTGTTGGTGCCGAAGGCTATGATGATGCCGGGGTTTACAGGTTAACGGATGAGTATGCCCTGATTCAAACGGTGGATTTTTTTACCCCGATAGTAGATGATCCCTTTCGTTTTGGCCAGATTGCCGCCGCTAATGCTTTAAGTGATGTTTATGCAATGGGTGGACGACCTCTTCTTGCCATGAACCTTGTTGCCTTTCCTCTTGGTGATATGGATAAATCTGTCTTAAATCATATTCTGCGTGGAGGTCTGGAAAAAATAAAGGAGGCTGGAGCCTTTCTTGTGGGAGGGCACAGCATAGAAGACAAAGAGCTGAAATATGGCCTTTCCGTCACAGGAATTGTGCATCCGGATCGGGTTATGTTAAATTCCGGGGCAAAACCGGGTGACGTGATCCTTCTCACAAAACCACTGGGAGTCGGTATCCTGTCCACTGCCATAAAAGGTGGTCTTGCGGGGGAGGAGTTGGAGGAGTCAATCACCAGGTGCATGACAGCTTTAAACAGGATCGCAGGCGATGCCATGTCTCTTGTTGGTGCCCATGGATGTACGGATATTACCGGTTTCGGACTTATTGGTCATGCCTTTGAAATGGCCCATGCCTCGAAAGTAACTATCAGAATTGATACATCTGCATTACCTCTGCTGCCCCAAACCTACGATTTCGCCTCAATGGGCATCATTCCGGAAGGGGCCTACAAAAATAAAAAATTTTATGAGAAATGGGTGGAAAATCATCTACCCGAACTCGATCCTTTGGAAATGATTCTCTATGATCCACAGACATCAGGAGGATTACTCATCGCTGCATCTCCCGATCAGATAAATGATATAGAAAAAAAGATAAAAGCGGAATCCTCGCTGCCGTGTGCTCTAATTGGCAGCGTGCACGAAGGGGATCCAGGGAAAATAATTATCGTTTAAATTATTCATATTTTGATTTGTCGGCAACCATACACAGCAGCCCCGTAAGCGCCAACCATTTCTGGACAATCGGGAAGTAATGGCGGAGTGCCGAGCATATTGCCGAGCAGGTGGACAACACAAGGATTATTGGCGACACCGCCAGCAAAAAGAACGGGATGGGTCAAACCTACTCTGGAAAGCATGGTTGCGGTCCGTTTCACTATAGAAGCATGAAGGCCCAGTGCAATATCCCGAGGGTTACGGCCGCGGGCCATGAGACTGACGGCCTCGGTCTCCGCAAAGACCGTGCACATAGAGTTGATTTCAAGTTTTTCTGTCCCGCCAAGGGCATAGGCCCCGAAATCGATCAAAGGAATCTGAAAAACGTTGGCTAACTGTTCGAGGAATTTTCCGGTACCGGCGGCGCAGCGATCGTTCATTTCGAATTTGGTGATTTTACCACTGGAAGACAGGGCGATAGCCTTGGTGTCCTGGCCGCCTATATCGAGGATGGTTCTGGTTTCGGGGAAAAGCGTAGCCGCACCGAGACCATAGGCTTTGATCTCGGTTATAGTATCCACCAGAGGGCAAAAATTGGCGGCTTCGGCGAGAGCCCTACCATAACCGGTGGCTACCAGCCGGTCGAATCGCATGTCGGCAATGAGTTTTTTTACCTGATGCACTGGGTCGAAGGTGGTGGCCGTCTTTTGTTGGCTGATTACCTTTTCCCCATCCATGACGACCAACTCAATTGATCGGGAACCAATGTCAAGTCCTGCTATCAGAGGCATGCGTCAGCACCTCTTCCTGATGAGCAATGGAGAAATGTTTTCCGTTAAAAGTGCCGACATTATTTGATCATTTCCACAAAAGCCTCAATCCGCGTCTTCAGTTGCTCGACATCTTCCATGCTGTAGTCGGTGGCTATTGAAAGCATGGGCACCTCAACCTGCTGCAGGGCCTTATCAATCTTCAATGCCTCGTGTTCGTAAGGTTGGCAAAACATCAGGCTGTAGTGGATAACACCGTCGACATTGAGATCCCTGACCATTGCTTTGATGTTTTCTAATCGTTCATGATTGGGGGTGAAGCAAGCACAATCGATCTTGAGGTAGCGATCAACCAAGGAGTCGATCATCTCATCCAGGGTTGTGCCATTCTCCTCCACCAAGTCACGTGTGTTGCGCGTCCCTATGCACGA
>QKJV01000378.1 GCA_003249165.1 Desulfobulbaceae bacterium
TCAAATAATCAGAAGGGGGACTCGATTAAACTAATCACAAGGTTTGTTTTGGGAGTAAACTTATCCTGAATTGACTTACCATTGTCAGACAATTCAGACGAGACTACCGTTATTAAACAGCACATGCTTGTAGAATCATAAGTTCGAGCAGATGGAGCAATGTAGATTACAGTTGCAAGAAAATAAAAAGATAAAAGGAGAGAAGGGAATGTCCTATATCGTTGATTTTTACAATGTGTCTACGATTGGTTTAGAGTCTTCACCAGTAGCAAATGCGCTTGCTGGTTTACGTGCTAATGAAGCCCGTTACTTCATGAACAAATACAAGCATGAATTCACGGTTGTACCAGCCGGCGAAAGCCAGAAGACCCTTGATTATGTAAACCGAATTTTGAAAGAAGAACGTAATATTGAGTTTGCTGCCAAACCGCTAGAAACGTCGCGTTTTCAAGTGGAAAACATCAAATTTTCCTACGTCTTTTATGAGGATGGTCTTGGGCTCAACATCATGTATAAGGTTGACGACCCTAAGAAACGGGCTGTTGGTTTTAAGCTTTCTGAGGGTATGGATGTACCAAAGGAGTTGGAAGGGAAGTTCAAGTTTGCTAGACAGAAGTCTAAACTTGCTGGAACAATTCGAGGCTCGTTTTTTGTAATTAAAGGAGAATATTAATCTATTACGTGGGATGATGTGCGGACAGTTTTGGGTAAGTTGAAAGGCAGTCTTACAAGTTAAAAAATTGGTGCAATTTCTGCGTTCTTATTATCAGAAACGACAGAGAAATTACTTGAAGGCTGAAAACACCTAACAAAGCGTTCGAACGGCGGACTTCGTCCTTGTTCTCGTTAGGCAGCTTCTAAGGCAGAAACGGAGGCCCCTTGCCCCAAGATGACCAAGATATGAATATAAATGAAGCGTCAATAAAGCTTGCACATCCGTCTGGATTTATGCGGATTGTCTTTCGCTTCCCCATCTTGCTTTACCGCCTAAATCTAGGGTGGCTTTTTGGAGAGCGAGCGCTCCTGCTCGAACATCGCGGTCGCAAATCGGGGATTATCAGAAAGGCCGTGGTTGAGGTTGTTGATCATGATCTACAAAAAGATTCATATACAGTCGCTGCGGCGTGGGGCAACCAGTCCGATTGGTATAAAAATATTGAAGCACAACCAATTGTAAATGTCGTTGTTGGCACAAAGCGGTTTTCCGCCTTGGCAAAAATGCTCTCAGCCGACGAAGCATCCCAACACCTTAACACATATGCAACCAAGCATCCATTCGCTTTCAGACAGCTCGGCTCGCATCTGTTCGGTTATAAATCGCACGACACGGTGCAAATCATTAAGTCATTGACCGATGCTATTCCTTTCGTTGAGTTCATTCCAGCAGGTGGAAAAGCTGCCTACCGATGAGTAGCACTGTCAAGAGGGAAAAGGAAATTGGTGAAAAGGCTTGGGGAGCTGCAGGAAGTTGGAAAGTCTTTTGAGACGCATGAAGAGGAAGGATCCCCAAAAGGCAATGCTTCGCCACCCCGCCAGGGACCCTGCCGAGTTGAACGCCTTGGTTTTGGCGCAATTCAACGAAGGTGAGCGATCGTTATTCTTTCGAAGACAACTCTGGCATCAAAGCCAGGACATCCTCCTTTGGGGCAATCCGCCGCGGTTTGCCACCTTTCACAATGCGAGTCAAATGCTCTCCTCTTCCTAACTGGAGCAAACCATATTTGGCAAATTGTTGGTTGGTCATCCCGCGCTTGGCACTTTTGTCCATGTGCCACGCCCAGGTCAGCATTTTGTAGGCCAGATCCTCATCTGTGGCCGGGTTGTAACTTTCCTGGCGGTTCAGCAAACACCAGAGGATGACCAACAGCTTTCGAGCAATCGCCACAATGGCCTGGTTGGGATGTTTCCGCTTGCATAATTGATCATACTCTGCCCGCAGTCTGGCGTTCGAGCGAATGGCTTGCCAGGCTGCTTCCACCAAAGCCCAACGCAATTCTTTGCGTCCGGATTTGGTGATCCCTTTTTCACGTTCCTTTTGCCCACTCCGCTCGATGCCCGCACCGAACCCGGCATACCCGACCAGCTTCTTCGCACTTGGAAAACGTTGGATCTCGCCAATCGCAGAGAGGATGGTCATCGTTACAATGATGCCCACACCGGGCAATTGCATGATGTGCACCGCCTGCCTGGCCCAACGCGCGCTGGTGCTTAAGCGTCCCAATTCCGCCTCCACTTCCTCCCGATGTTCGCGGACCAACCGCAGCGTTTTCAATTCCTGGTTCAAACGCAGCCTCTCCAAGCTGCTCAGCGGCACCTGCTCCCACCACTCTCGGTTTTCGCCGGTATCGATCTTTCCGTCTGGGGCTTGAATATTGTGACGATGCAAAAGACTGTGCATGCGGTTCTGGATCGCCGTGGCCATTTTCACCAGGCGCCAACGGTAGGAGATGAGCGCCCGCAATTCTCGTACTTCCACCGGCGGCACCCAAACCTCCGGGATCATTCCGGCAATCAGTAGTCGCAATAAACGGACCACATCCTGGTTGTCGGTTTTGACCCGTGCATTCGCAATCTGTTTTACCTCGGCTGGATTGGCAACGACCACCCGCTCCACCAGCGGAGCGATTGTGTCATAAATGTCCCAGGTGTTCGTCGTCGTTTCCAACACCACTTCATCCGTCTTCCGCAAATTCTCCTCGGCCCACCTTTGGAAGCGTTCCATCTCCACGTTGCGCTGTCGCAGCACCAGCTCTTGCCGGGCATTCATTCCACCCACAGTGATGTAGTGCTTGTGAACATCCAGCCCGATATATCTTTTCTCTTGCCCGCTTGTATCCTCTGCTCGTTTCATGCTACACTCCTTTTGTTGAAACATTGAGGCGTGGATTTTTGGGTCAAAAGCTACACCTACCGATACGGGTTCTTCCCTCTTGCACAGGGAATCCCAGATTAGAAATCCGCTGGGTAGCCAAATAACACGACGGGCTTGCTCATTTCTTTCTTGAGCTTCCCAAGGCCGCAACCGGCTGACCCGGACGCTCCTGCCCCAGATACGTCCCCAGCGTTCATCTCGCCAAGGATAATATCTGCCACGCCTCAATGCAACTTCATTCTAATAACACAGCGTGCACTGGACAGCGGGGATTCAGCGCCGTTGAGCGAGAGGATTGAAGTACATAACAAACAGGACGGTATACATGCAAAAGCAAATCGAGAATCCAAATAAGGCTCAAATCGTGTACTTTTCTCATGGCGGTGGACCATTACCTATTCTTGGGGATGTCAGCCACAAAGCAATGGTTGACTTCATGAACGAGCTTCCGTCTCAACTTAGAAGACCAGATGCAATCCTGGTCATCAGCGCACATTGGGAAGAGAGCACGATAACGGTCATGGATGGCAAAATGCCACCCATGTTCTATGATTATTATGGCTTTCCTAGTATTACAGCGCAAGGTTGCGAGTGAAAAGCTCTAATTGGGCCAACTTTTTCTTGCGGTGTGAACGATACGCGACGAAGTTGCGTTGTTGGTAATAGCGAACCCGCTCCAAAGCAGATTGAATATCAGAAACAAATGAAGGCAAAACACTGCACAGCAAAATGCGAACTTGATAAATCGTGAGCGCAGGAGCCTGTTCTTGAAAAAGGATCCTCAAACGAACGAGGAAATGATGAGCCAGAGAGACCAACAGCATATGATGATGCCAACCCAGCCAACTGCGCATCTCGTAATGATCCATCCCGACTTCGCCTTTACTTTCTTCAAAGATGGATTCGATGGGCCATCTCATTCCGCTGATCCGTACGAACTCCTGCAGCGGCGTGCTGACAGGTGCATTGCTGAAATAGTATTTGATCTCGGTGGGGTCATCCAAATTGCGGCGAATGATCAACCACAGTTGACCGGCGGGCAAATTGCCGCGCGATTCGGTCACGCGCAGAAATGCAAAATCACAAACGATGGGACCCTTGCTGCCTTCTTTGATCACCGCTTGAACCCAATCTTGTTTTGGGACCCTTTTCACCAGCTGCTGGACTGGAATGGGATGCTTCCTGGTATCGCTCAGACGCAAGCGAGTGGGAGGACGTCCGTGACCGCTTCCGGCTGGAACATGAACCTTGGGCGGAACACACCAGATCAGGGTGGTCTCCTTGATGGCCGTGAAATAACACTTTCCCGTAGCAGCTACGCCATCTCGAAAGGCAGGGCTGTCTCCATACAAGGCATCGGCCGCTACCCAGAAAAAGGGCAAATTATCGCGTTTGAGAGCGTTTTTCAACAATTCCAGGCCGATTTCCGGCTTCGTTTTGAAAGCCAGACCTTCCGGTACGCCACATCCTCGCCGTTGCTGGGCGTGTTCTTCTTCAAACCACTTTTCTGGCACGAACAACTGCCCCTCGATCAAGCTATACCCTTTGCGACTGGCATAACCCAAATACACTCCGACTTGTCCGTTCGCGATCTTTCCCACCGAGCCACAATATTGCGCAGCTACGCCTACCGATTCGGTGCCTTGTTTGACCGTGCTCGACTCATCGATCAACACAACTCCATCCGCTTCCCCCAAAGTCTCCCCGATCAATCCTTGATGGATCGCAAGCACTGGCTCCGTTTCCCACTGGCTTTGCCCAACATAGTATTGCAGATTGCGTACTTTCTCTTTCTGTCCGAGCGCCATTTGTTCCACGTTCTTGCGTGTGGCATTACCCAGCAAGCCATGCAGATAGGTCAGGCTTTTTTGAGCTTGCTCCACACGCTGAAAGGCTCCTTTGAACAGTTTCATATATTTTTTCGATTCATCCAAAAACTGTTTGACATCTTTCGTCGACAGGTTGCACTCGGGTGCTGGACAGGTTTCAATTTGAAACTCGGCTTTACCACTCAACCTCTTGGCTCGACCCGACGACTTACCTCGACTCGTTTCGGTTACAATTTCTCTTGGCATGGTGTTCTTCCTCTCCTTTTCACTTGGTCGTGATTGGAGAAAGATACCATGCCTTCTTTATCTCAAGTTACCCTGTTTTTACTCGCAACCTTGCGCTGTAATACTAATTGGGCGGATATTTTCATTTCTAAAGCGGCATGTGATCATCCTGTATCCTTCAATCTTGTTTCATATCAAAACGCTGTTTACCGATTCCCCAGTGGATAGGTACAGGAGGCAGAGATGGTCCAAAATTACCCTACCCTCATTGCGAAAGCAAAACTACAAACCTTGCTTGTGGTTTTGCTTTTTCTTTTCTTTATAACTGCCTGCGGTCAACAACAACCCCTTGTTTCGCCGACTCAATCCCCTCCGACTTTACCTCCTCCTTCGCTTACACCAACCTCGATCCCGCCTACAAATACACCGGAACCCACACCGACAATCACCTTGACGCCGACCCCTTCACAGGCGGATCTCTTGTTACCAGCAGCACAACAAGACG
>QKJV01000435.1 GCA_003249165.1 Desulfobulbaceae bacterium
GTGAAAGTCCGATTGAAGGCGTAACGGCAGAAAGCCTGATGTCAGGAATTAGAGAGCATGGCCAGCGGCAGGTGCATCTTGTTGCTGGCGTTGATGATCTAGCCGCGATGGTTCAGCCCATGCTGTTGGAAGGTGATATTGTTCTCACGTTGGGCGCGGGCGATATCCTTCGGGCAGGCGAACAGCTTTTATCCGCTCTTGAGTAAATTGGAAGCATGATGATATGTATATCGTTCCAGAGCATGTTGGAAGAACGGAAATGATGGCTTTCCCCTTTAACTGTAGCAAGGCGGAGCTTCCTGCCTGGGGAGCTGCATTACTGGAAGAAATGCATGGTCGGCTGAGGGGAGATGTTCTCTGGCATGTCCCTCTGGCAGAATATACCACTTTCAGGGTTGGCGGACCGGCCGAAGCGCTCTTTTTTCCAAAAGGAAGCGATGATCTGGTTCATTTGGTCAACTGTCTGAACAGAATGTCGATACCATGGGTCATTCTGGGCCGGGGCAGCAATGTTTTGATCGCCGATGAAGGGCTGAAAGGTGCGGTGATTGTTCTGGGCCGCCATTTTGGTGGTCTTGAACTGCTTGAAGAAACAAGCCGGGGTGTTCTGGCTAGAGCCGAGGCGGGTTGCAGTTTGGCAAAGCTGGTTTCCTGGTCCGTTGAGCATGGATTTGCAGGACTGGAATTTGCAGCAGGTATCCCCGGTAGCGTCGGTGGGGCAATTGTGATGAATGCCGGAGCCTGGCAGAGTGAAATGAAAAATGTGCTTGCCCGTGTGATTATGATGGATGCAAAAGGCAGCATCATCTGTCGTGAAAATGAGTTGATGCATTTTGCGTACAGGAGTTGGGGTGAAAGTGCTGACAAGGTTGCATTGGCGGGAATTTTCCGACTGCAGAAAGACAACCCGGCGAAACTGCGGGAAATATGCAGGGAGTATAGGGAAAGGCGTAAATCCCGCCAGCCGGTGCATATGCCGAGCGCGGGCTCTTTTTTCAAGAACCCGCAGGGCGGCAGAACAGCCGGGGAACTGATTGACCAGGCCGGCATGAAAGGCTGCAGGGTCGGCGACGCCATGGTTTCTCTGATGCATGCGAATTTTATCGTTAATGCCGGAGGCGCGACAGCCCGGGACATTATTGAATTGATGAAATTGGTTCAGAAAGCTGTTTACGAAAAATACCGGGTCAATCTTGAGCCTGAAGTGAAGATTTTAGGACAGGGATGAAAAGGAAGAAGAAAGGCTTAAAGGTTTATCGTGCCCATGATCATAGCTGGTTTGGTGATCAGCTGTTGAAAGTGATAAGTGTCCTTTTTGGTATCCTGTTTGTTGGAGGTATTATTGCTGTCATTGCCTACCAGGGATTAAGCCGCTCGGTTTTTTTTCAGGTTGAGGTCGTTGATGTTAAAGGCTGCAGTCGCACAACGCCGCAGGAGATTTTGTCCTGGAGCGGTCTAGATGTCAAAACAAACCTGTGGAAGGTGCGCATCGGAAAAATCCGGAAAGCACTGGAAAGTCATCACTGGATTGCAACGGCAGTGGTGAAAAGAAACTGGCCGAACAAACTGGCCATCACCATCAAGGAGCGGAAGCCTTTCGCCCTGTTGAGCGTGAAAGAAGGGCTTTACTATATTGACAGGGAAGGTGTGATCTATGCAGAAGTGCAACCAGCAGATGATAAAGACTTTCCGGTAATTACCGGACTGGAAATAAGCAATCTGCCCACGGTCAGGGAAGAGGGACAGCTGAAAGAACCTCTTGATTTTATTATGCATGCGGAAAAAGGGACAGTAAGTCTGCCTAAACAGAACATATCAGAAATTCATATCACCCCAAAGGGTGATATGGTCCTGTTCATGGCTGATCATGCTTTTCCCATTTATTTAGGCCGCGGGGAGATGCGTAAGAAGTATTCACGACTGAGCACAGTACTTTCCTGGCTTTATCGCAAGGAGAAGTATGATATTGCCTCTTCCATTGATGCAAATTATGTAATTGACAATGAGGCCCCTGACAATGGTAGTCAAGTGCTTGTTCATTTGAGGGATTTCAAGCCGGTTCATTAGAGGTAACACATGGCGAATGAGGAAAGAGGGGAGTTGATTGTCGGCCTTGATATCGGCACGACAAAGATATGTGCCGTAGTGGGAGAAATTATCGATAACCACGTCGATATAATCGGTGTTGGAACCCATCCCTCTGTCGGTTTGCGCAAAGGCGTGGTTGTCAACATTGAAAGTACAGTTAACTCCATTAAAAAAGCGGTTGCCGAAGCGGAAATGATGGCGGGCTGCAACATTACTTCAGTCTATGTAGGTATAGCCGGCAGCCATGTCACAGGTCAGAATAGCGACGGCGTTCTGGCGGTTAAGACCCGAGAAATTCATCAGGAAGATATTGACCGGGTTGTTGAAAACGCAAAAGCTGTACCGCTTGGGCAGGATCAGGAGATTATCCATGTCATGCCGCAGGAGTTTAAAGTAGACGGCCAGGGTGGAATCCAGGACCCGCTTGGGATGACAGGAGTACGACTTGAGGCTCGGGTTCATATTGTCACCGGATCGGTAACTGCCGTACATAATATTATCAAATGCTGTAATCGGGCAGGTCTTGAAGTGGACGATGTGGTGCTTGAACCAATAGCTTCGTCTGAGGCGGTGCTCAGTCCGGAAGAGAAGGAACTTGGCGTTGCCTTGATCGATATCGGAGGTGGAACATCCGATCTGGCTGTTTTTTCGGAAAATTGCATCCGCCGTACATATGTTCTGGGTATCGGCGGACACAACTTGACAAACGATCTTTCCATTGGACTGCGTACACCCCTGAAGGCGGCGGAAGCTCTGAAGGAAAAGTACGGTTGTGCTATCTCGTCCATGATTGACAAGGATCAGGCCATTGAGGTCCCCAGTGTCGGCGAGCGGAAGCCCCGCAAACTCTCGCAACGAGTGATGGGGGAAATACTGGAACCACGAGTGGAGGAGATGCTGACATTGATTAACTATGAACTGGTCAATGCTGGTGTTAAAAATCTTGTCAATGCCGGCGTGGTACTGACCGGAGGAACATCGATGCTGAAGCATATCCTTGATCTGGCTGAACAGATTTTTGATCTGCCGGTACGCATCGGGTATCCGAGGAACATCGGCGGGGTGACAGATCTTGTCAACACTCCCCAATGCGCCACCGGAGTCGGGCTTGTTGTCTATGGTATGAGGTGCCAGTCGGAAAGAGGCTTCCGGGACAGGGAAGCAAAGGGGATAGGCGGTCTGGCCAAGAAAATAAAAGGGCTCTTCGGTAAATTAATGTAGGGTAATTAAGGGTTTGGTTGTAAATTATTAGTCAGAATTTTCCCGGGCGACAACGTTCGGCGAGGTTCTCCAGGATAGGGGGCTGAGTATGGAGTTTCAAATGGCGGAAGACACATCACGGGTAAAGATCAGGGTCTTCGGTATTGGCGGCGGTGGTGGCAACGCAGTAAATACCATGGTGGAAAGTAAGCTCCAGGGAGTAGAATTTATAGCGGCCAATACGGACCTTCAAGTCCTGGAACATTCCAGGGCGGATGTCCGGCTGCAGCTTGGCCCGACAGTAAGCAAAGGTTTTGGTGCAGGGGCCAATCCTGAAAAAGGGCGTGAATCAGCTGAGGAAAGTATCGATGATATCCGCGAGTGCCTGAAAGGGAGTGATATGGTTTTTATCACGGCAGGACTTGGCGGGGGGACCGGGACGGGTGCGGCACCGATAGTAGCCAAGATAAGCAAGGAACTGGGCGCACTTACCGTGGCGGTTGTGACAAAGCCGTTTGTCTTTGAAGGAAAGCAGCGCATGAAAAACGCTGAGGCCGGCTGGGAGCAGCTGAAAAAATATGTTGATACCATCATTACCATTCCCAATGATCGTATTCTTTCCCTGACTCAGAAGAAAACCCGCTTTCTCGATGGAATGAAAATGGCCGATAATGTTCTGGTCCAGGCAGTAAAAGGGATAACCGATTTGATTAACCTGCCTGGCTACATTAACCCTGACTTTGCTGATGTCTGTACCGTTATGAATGAAATGGGGCCTGCACTGATGGGTGCCGGGGTAGGAATTGGAGAAAACAGAGCCATAGAAGCGGTAAATATGGCTATTGCCAGCCCTTTGCTGCAGGATATCAGTATAGATGGCGCTAAAGGCGTTCTGGTAAATATATCCGCCAGGGAAGATACCCTGACAATGGCTGAGGTAACCGAAGCCACGAGTAAGATTTATGAAGAAGTGCATGATGATGCCAATATCATCCTGGGCGTAATTTTTGATGATTCCCTGGGGGAAGAGTTGCGGGTTACCGTCGTTGCGACGGGCATTCGAGTGGCCGAGGAGCTTGAGCCTCTGCCGGATAAAGTTTCAACTCTGCAGCCGAAAAAACAGGAACCGAAGCCCGTCAATCCTCCGAAGCAGTCGTTTACAAATTTGGAGATAAAGCCGATCTATACTACTCGAGGCGGAAGCTACCCTGAAACCAAACGGAAAATAACCACCGTCAATATTTTTGACGAAGATGAGCTTGATGAGCCGACGTTTATGCGGCGTAACGAAAATTAATAATAAACTGCTACACTGGATTTGCGTGGCGATAAATCAAATAGTTATCAAACACTGTACGGCTGTCGAGTGGTTTTTTATGAGACAGTCAAGATTGATGGCTTCGTAAAGGTCAGCTTTTACGAGATTATTGAAAGGACAAACAAAACAAATTAAAAGGACACGCACGGCAAAACCTGACGAAACAGGCACCATTCGGAAGAAGTGGACGGGAAAGCTCCCGGTTGGTTTGATTTTTCCTAATGTGTATCATCTCGGCATGTCGAATCTCGGCATGCAGCTTGTTTACGCCATGGTCAATGCCCATCCCGACTTTGTCTGCGAACGGATTTTTCTGCCTGAAACCCCGGCTGCGCCTCGATCCGTCGAATCATCCCGCCCCCTTGTTGATTTCCCTATTCTGTTTTGCGCCCTCAGTTTTGAGCAGGATTACGTTAATCTGATCAAGCTTTTTATCAGCGGAGGGATAGAACCTTTCGCCGCCGCGCGTAGCCAGGCAGACCGTATTGCCGGTGATACTCCCCTTATTGTTGGAGGAGGAGTCGCAACATTTATCAATCCGGAACCTCTTGCACCTTATTTTGATATGTTTCTTCTGGGGGAAATGGAGCCTTCCTTGCCAGATGTTCTGGAGCGGTTGTTTCAGCACGGTTGTATAAAATTTCCTTCACGGGAAAAATTGCTTAGCGAGATGGCATTACACAGCCCTGGCTGTTATGTCCCTCGATACTACACAATGGAGTATGATCACGGGAAGCTTTCCGGGATTCAACCTTGCTGTGGCGTTCCCTTTCCTGTACGTAAAACTACCTTGGCCACTCCGACGACTGCTGGACACTCACAAC
>QKJV01000481.1 GCA_003249165.1 Desulfobulbaceae bacterium
CGGTAGGAACGGCGATTCTTAAATTTTTCATAACTATCTCCTAAATTGATTACACTATTGCCTCCACCGGAGGCGGTCCAAAATAAAATCGGCAGATTTGACTTACCTTGCAGCAGACTACATCTGAATGATAGACGAAACAGCAATAACAAGAGCGGCATTCGCTTGCTGCAGTCCGAATAAGTTAATAGCAATACCCAAAGCGATTGACAGATTACGCATCATAATTCCATAGACAAACGCTCTGGCATCTCCGCATTTAAATAATATTCTCCCAATATCGTGCCGAGGAGGAAATTGACTGCTTAGACAATGACCAAAGGGGCGAAATATTTCCCAATACAGTTGAAGCATCCTATGCTTGACTAGCTTTGAGTGCGATAGCAACAAAAACTGTACCGAAAACTCCCACCGTCGAAAATGCCGGGAAACAAGGCTAAATACCTCTCGGCGCTCTGTCACTTTTAATATGCATTCAAGGGAAGGTATTCAAATCTTTTTTTTCGACATACATATTTTTTTCTTTTCTCTAACGGATTCCGCTGTATAGTTATGTGCATATGTTCATATATACGACTCGATATCGGCCTTGTCAAGCAAGAATTTAAGCTACTTCTAAAATTCAAAACCATCTGATTGACACTGGTCGTAATAAGTTATAATCTTCAAAAATTGCCGCAAGATAATTAATGACACATTTATGGATAATTAACGAAAACTTGCCAAGGGAGAAAACATCATGGGAAAAAAAATCGTCATTATCGGCGGTGTCGCCGCTGGACCGAAGGCCGCTTGCCACTGCAAAAGACTCATACCTGATGCAGAGGTAACAATTCTTGATCAGGACAATCTTATTTCGTATGGCGGATGCGGTATTCCCTACTTCGTGTCCGGTGATGTCAACGACGAAGAAGAGCTTCGCAAAACAAGCTACCACCTGACCAGAGACGAAGGATACTTCCAGAACGCCAAAGGCGTTACTGTCAGAACTCGAACCCGTGCTCTTGCTATTGACCGGCAAAAAAAATGCGTAGAAGTCGAACATGTGGAAACGGGCGCGAAAGACTCAATTCCATATGACAACCTTGTCATTGCCACAGGCAGTCAACCTTTTGTTCTCCCGATTCCGGGTGCCGACCTTGATGGAGTGTACACTATCAGCGACCTGCACAAAGCTATTGCAATAAAAAAACGTCTTGCAATGGGAGAAGTCGGGAAAGCAGTAGTAATCGGCGGTGGAGCCATCGGCCTTGAGATGGCTGAGTCCTTTGCCGATTTATGGGGTGTGGAAACGTCACTTATCGAATTCATGCCGCAGATATTTCCACGGATTGTTGACTCCTATTTTGCGGCAATGGTCCAGAACCATATGAAAAAGCACGGGGTCAATATTTATACCGGTGAAGGGGCTCTTGCCATCGAGGCTGACGCAAACGGCAAGGCCTGCAAGGTTGTTACACCGAAAAGGACACTGGAGACTGATCTTGTCGTGATGGCGGCTGGAGTCCGCCCCCGTACTCAGCTCGCAAAAGACGCGGGACTGCTGGTTTCTCCGCTCGGCATCGTGGTGAATAACCGGCTGCAGACCTCCGATCCTAATATTTATGCAGCTGGCGACTGCATTGAAACAACAAACCTTATCACTGGGAAAAAGTTTTTTGCGCCGATGGGTTCATTGGCAAACCGTGAGGGTCGCGTTGTGGGAGATAATCTCGCAGGTATTCCGTCAACATTCAACGGTGTGGTCGGAAGTTTTGTCATGAAGGCCTTTGAGTGCTGTATCGGTGCCACAGGGCTTTGTCTTGAGGGCGCCAAGGCTGAAGGATTTGACGCAGCTGCTTCTATCTCCGCTCCTTCCGATCGTGCCCATTTTTTCCCGACCCAAGCGGTGATGCCCATTCAAATGGTTTTTGACCGTAAAAGCCGGCGCGTACTCGGCGTGCAGGCATTCGGAGCAATGAACGATGCCGTTCTTGCCCGCATTAACGCAGCCGCAGCCCTCATCAGTAAAAAAGCCACAATTGAAGACTTCAGCCTGCTCGAAATGGCATACGCTCCCCCATTCTCTACTGCCATTGATGCCCTTAACGCTGCAGCGAATGTGGCCGACAACATTGCCAGTGGTCGACAGCGCAGTGTGTCCATAAAGGATTTCACGAACTGGGCAGCAGATATGTCCTCCCAGCCGGACTGGGTGGCTCTTGATCTACGCCATCCCAATGATGTGGGGTATTTCGTGGAAAAATTCGAAAAAAAATGGCTGCCTCTCGTCTACAATGAAGTAAGGCAACGCTATAGCGAGTTACCCACAGACAGGACTCTGATAATCATCTGTGATGCAGGAACCCGTTCTTATGAAATTCAGGTGTTCCTCGACAGTGTCGGATTAAAAAATTCTTTCGTTCTGGAAGGTGGCTTCAATGTTATCTCACGTCTAGGGCTGGAATGGTGGCCCAAAAAATAGTTTCAGGTTGAGTGTTTCAGGTTCCGGGTATAAGCTATAAGAATACCCGGAACCGCCACACCTCACAATTTGGTCATGAAAAACATCACATCTGCCACAATTCCATTTTGTCTCGCTTCTCTTCTCTGCCTTCTCTTTCATACTGGAATAGCCTCGGCGCTGACCGCCGGACAAATTGATGTCAATACCGCGACCTTACAACAACTGCGGGAACTGCCTTACATCGGCGATAAGCGCGCTCGGGCAATAATTGCATACCGCGAGAAAAACGGCCCCTTCAGCAGTATCGACCAACTGGCGGCAGTCACCGATATCGGCGACAAATCCGTCGAAGCAATCAAACCATACCTCACGCTACACACTACCACATCACAAAATATCAGATCGCAATCCAGCAAAACGGACGTTTTTCACATTACTCAAACCCATCCAGGCGACATTGTTGTTTTGCAGGACAGAAAATATCTTAATGAACTTCTTACGCACATTAAAACAGCACAGCATTCAATTTACATCACCATGTTCCTGTTTAAAACAACGGCCTCACCAGGAAACAAGGCTGATAAAATTTTGAAAGAACTTATAAAGGCCAGAAAAAAAGGGGTTGAGGTGGTAGTTATATTAGAAAAATCAAATTATGATCAGTCACTGAATAAAGAGAACAAAAAAGTAGGTAGAAAGCTGCGAGATAATAATATCAGAGTTTATTATGATTCACCACATACCACAACCCATGCCAAATTTGTGGTTATTGACGGCCGCTATACCTTCATCGGCAGCCATAATCTGACTCATTCAGCCCTGGCTTTAAATCATGAAGTATCTCTTTTGATTGACAACCGGGACCTCGCCGCACAACTAACTGACTATATGAGCAAATTACATTAAAGAGAAAATTTCTCAGACTATCTGACCCTTTCAATCACTTCAGGTCGTCAGGCAACTTGAATTTAACCCAAAGCCCCCCTTGCATGATTTCATCTTGAACCACAGGCTTACGGCGTGTCAGTAATGCAATCTGCGGGACAATCAATTAAAAGCTGCGTCAATAAGTTCCTCTGTCACATCATCAGTAATTGTTACTTGGCCAATGCAGGTCGGTAATACAAAAAAAGGTTTTCCAGCCAGCGCTTTTTTGTCTGTTTTCAAATACGATTTCATTAATGAACGATCAAGTTCAGAAGGGATAGCAACTGGGAGCCCGAAGCCGGCTATTATATTTTTAATTCGTTCAGCTTCATGCAACGAGAGCAAAGATTTGGCGACAGCTATCTTGTTGGCAGCCACCATTCCCATGGCAACGGCCATTCCATGAGGAATAGAAAAATTTGATGCCGCCTCCACCGCATGCCCCAGCGTATGGCCATAATTAAGAATTCGACGAAGATTGGACTCTTTTTCGTCTGCTGCAACTACTGCAGCTTTAATACTGCAGCACCGAACAATTACTTCTTCAATTGAACGCTCATCGAGATGAAGAATCTGCTGCTGTTTATTCGCAAGTAATTCGAAGAAATTCCTGTCATAAATGACACCATACTTGATGACCTCCGCCAATCCATTTAGCAACTCACCGGAAGGAAGCGTCGCAAGCACACTGTTGTCAATGAAAACAGCTTTAGGCTGATAAAATGAACCGACAAGATTCTTTCCCTCAGGGAGGTCAACACCGGTTTTACCCCCGACGGAGCTATCTACCTGGGCCAGTAATGTTGTTGGTATCTGCACAAATGAGATACCTCGCATATAGATCGCAGCGGCAAAACCGGTAATATCGCCGGTCACTCCTCCACCAAGCGCAATTAAACAATCTTTCCGGTCTACACCATATTGGGCAAGGGAACTTGACAAATCAGCTATCGTAGCCAAATTCTTGCTTTCCTCACCTGAGGGAAAAGTAAGCAGCTCGAATTTTATTCCTTTGCCAGCCAGGGAGTTGCACAATCGCTCAAAGTAAATCGTTGCAACTTTGTCATCTGCAATTACGATATATCGCTTTGCTAATTTTCTCTCCTGTAACTCCGTTCCTATTTCATCCAGGAGACCGGTTTTAACGATAATCGGGTATGACCTCTCCCCTAATCCAACCTCAACAATTTTCATCCACAACCCCTCTATTTAAATGCAGCATTTTAACCAAATTAAATAATTTGCTGCTATTTCTGCAACTTGCTTGACAATAAAATAAAACTAGATCTAGACTATTACCATATAATTTAGAGAATGTGCTGATATTTCTGACATGGAGGGACCCAAATGAGTGATAAAAAAGAAACGACGAATGAACTTACTGCTGACGACAAATTAATCCATACCGGTCAGGAGGTCGGAAAGGCTATAGCCCGCTCAACCTTCCAGGCTGAGCAAACTGGAAAAAAAATTAAAAAGAAGATGGAAGAAACCGTCGCTCGACTGACCCCAAGCAAAAAAGTGCCAAAACCACCTAAATCACCGTTTTCCGATTCAGGCGAGCTGGCTTTAATTGATAAAATAGGGTTCGTTGCCGGTGAAATTTTTGAATACCTTAACTCGAATGGGGAAACAGCTACAGAAAAACTCATCAGGGCGATAATGAGCCGGAAAAATTCAAATGCCATGGCACTGTGCGCGATTGGCTGGCTCGCCCGGGAGGGGAAGATAACTTTATCCCCGAATGGAGCCCTCGTAACCCTTAAATCAAAATAAGGGCAATTTTTTAAATTCGCCAACGGCCTGATTTTTTACTATCGGCAACAATAAAAAAAAGGGATGCTATCAAGCATCCCTTTTTTTATTACACAGTTAAAATAATATAATTGAAGAATTACATTGCGGAACCGGAAGCGGCACCCTGCATTTTAACTTCAACTTTCTCGGTAAGTCCTTCATAGTATTCACGCAGGATAACGAGAACTTCGTCACGACCGAAATGATCCGGAATAGAAGCGCCCTCGGAAAGAGCTTTA
>QKJV01000427.1 GCA_003249165.1 Desulfobulbaceae bacterium
GGCTTTCCAAATTAAATTTTTTAAAATTACAGATTGGCTATTGTTAAAGACTAATAACAGAAGATAGATTTCTTTTATTGATTCACAGAAAACCAAAAATAAATTATGATAAACAAATTTTGTCTATATAATAACTTGTTGGAACAAAAGGGCGATTTTTGAGACGAAACCTGTTAGATCGTTACGAGCAGGACGGAGAAGGCAACATAATTCTCGATGTTACTGCAACACGTGTGGAAGATCTGTACAACGATTTTGACAAGAGCGCTCCCTATATCCGGCGGGATTTGGATCAAGATCTTGCTGACTATCTAATCGGCTGCGCTCGCGAATTAGGTCACGTCCCGTTCACTATCCGGTTTACTCTGGCCAATCCTCCCGATGAACCGAGGTCATCCCGTATTAAACGCAGCATTAATACGTATTTTCTCTATCTCGCCGCAACCGAAATCCAGAAAATTCTGCAGATGTTTCGCCGTTCGGCGATCCTTTTTGCCATTGGTCTAGGCATTTTGTTTGCCGCAGTGTCACTAAACAGGTTTCTTGGGTCTGAACGATCCGTCACCACCAACGTATTTGCCGACGGACTGACAATCGCCGCATGGGTCTCGTTATGGGAGGCGTTAGCAATTTTTTTGGTTGAGTGGTTTCCCCACCATAAAAATGTTGTTCTGTACCGTCGTCTGGCCCATGCGCAACTTACTTTCCGTTCAAAAACTGATTTGAAATTTAATCCGAACAAAGGTGGATCCAGTAACCGGATCCACCCGGCTTGATAATCTAAGTATTTAAAAATAAACATCGTTCACATGTTTATCTCCATCATGTAAAGTCTTATATTCTATAATAGAATACGAGTTCAATCCTCGCTCCCATATGAAAATTTTAAACAAAAGCATAAGATGAATTGAAGGTTAACATTAAGTATTTTAATAAAAAAGGGGGAAAGAATGAACGTAAAAATTGAGACACGTAATCTGGAGATGACTCCTGAATGGCAGGAAAGAATTGATAAGGAAATAAAACAGATCTCTGGGCAGCATCCGGGAATTGTCCACCATCTGCGTTGCACCATTTCATCTTCAAAACATCAACGCCTTGGATTGTTTGAGTTTTCAATAGCCGCTTTAGTGCCAAATGACATGATTGTCGTCAATAAGAATGGTGAACTAGTGCATCCCTTACTTGTCGAGGGGTTCACCACTCTTAACCGTCGTCTGGAAGAGTATAATAATCGCCGCCAGCAGCTGGTCAAACAGCATGGCACCCACCCGGTTGGTGTAATCGTTGAGTTAGTGCCTATGCAGGATTATGGACGCATTGACGGAATTGACGGCAGCCTTATTTATTTTCACCGCAATGCCGTTAAAGGGGGGAATTTTGATAAACTCCAAGAAGGTGATTTCGTTGAATACGGTGAAGAAATGGGTGACAAGGGCCCTCAGGCCAGCTGGGTTCTTCTCAAAAAAATATAAATTCTGCTTGATTTTGCAGCCTGACAGACGAAAGCCTGCTCAGATTTTTTCCGCTCATAAAGGAACAAGTATAAACTGAATGGCTCAAACATAATGAAGAAGCTAGCTTCAAAAAACTAGCTTCTTTTTGTAACTTATAACTAAAAGAAAACATTTCCAACTTCTTGCTTTTACTCATTCTTCTTTAATCTTTCAATCATTCCAACCAGAGTTCTCGGCCACAAAATTTTTTATACCAGCAAAAACTACATTTTTTTAGTAAGCCGTTTTCATTTTTACTTCGTCGACAATCAGACGAAATCCTGATCTATCCTCGAAATCTCATCAGCCGTAGCTCCGATTCCTTCTCTCGAAAATTAAAATCTATTAAAAAATTTTTTGCGTGAAATGGTTATCGAGAAATTTTTAGACGGTACTTTCGTTAAAAAAAGAAATAATTATAAAGAGATGCTTGTAAATTTCAGGAAATAATATTAATGTAATTAGTAATCATTTCTGTCAAATTAGAGGAGGTCGCCATGGAAACGAGCAATAGACTGCGTATGACAAAGCAGCGGCAGGTGATTTTGGAGGAGCTACGGAAAGTTAAAACCCATCCCACGGCTGACGATATGTATCAGATGCTTCGAAAAAAAATGCCGAAGATCAGTCTGGGAACCGTTTATAGAAATTTGGAAATCCTATCAGAATCTGGTATTATTCAAAAATTGGATGTTGGTGGAACGCAGAAAAGATTTGATGGGGACATCAGCATTCATTCCCATGTCCGTTGTGTTGAATGTGGACGGGTCGGCGATATCGACGTAAAACCGAAATATAATCTGGAAGCCGAGGCACAGAAAATGACAGATTACGAAATTTTCCGCCATCGCCTCGAATTTACCGGTCTTTGCCCGATGTGCCAGCAAAAGAAAAAATCCGCGGCGGCGTAATCTGGAAAATTCCCCTCACGCACATGTTTCAGTAAAACTGCTGACAAATGAAAAGGAGAAGAGGATGACAAAACAGCTGGAAGTCTACAAATGTGAACTATGCGGAAACATTGTCGAAGTACTTCATGCAGGGGTAGGTGAACTTGTTTGCTGTGGGCAGCCGATGAAGCTTTTTATTGAAAATACGGTTGACGCCGCCAAGGAAAAGCACGTGCCGGTTATCGAAAAAATTGACGGCGGCTATAAGGTAAAACTAGGCTCCGTACCACACCCAATGGAAGAAAAACATTATATTGAATGGGTTGAACTTATAACCGATGGAAAAATACTCCGCCAGTTTCTGAAACCGGGTGATGCACCTGAAGCTGTCTTCCAAACCACCGCGACCGAGGTTTATGCCCGCGCTTATTGTAATATTCACGGCCTGTGGAGGAGCTAACCTATGTTAAGTCAAACCATGGAAAAAGCTCTTAACGAGCAGGTTAACTGGGAACTCTATTCTTCATATTTCTATCTGTCGATGAGTTCCTATTTTGAATCGATCAGTCTAGCAGGTTGTGCTAACTGGATGAGAGTTCAGGCTCAGGAAGAGCTTTTTCATGCCATGAAAATCTATGATTACATTAATGAACGGGGAGGAAGAGCAATCCTGGCAGCAATTGCACAGCCGCCATCGGAGTGGAAAGAACCTCTCAACGTTTTTGAAGAAGTACTCTCCCATGAACAAAAAGTAACCTCGCTTATCAATAATTTGGTCAATCTTGCTCTTGATGAGCGTGACCACGCGACAAACAATTTTTTGCAGTGGTTTGTAGCCGAACAGGTTGAAGAAGAGGCTTCGGCAAGTGCAGTTCTCGAAAAGTTCAGGCTGATCGGCAGCGATAAAAGCGGCCTTTTCTCCATTGATCTGGAACTCGCCAAAAGGGTATTTAATCCTCCAACCAAATAGTTTCTAAAATTAATCTGTAAACCAAAGCCACTGTGACAAAAATGTCATGGTGGCTTTTTTTATTCCCGTAATTTTTTTGAAATTGCGAATGACGGTTATAGATGGTAAGTTTTTTAAACTTTTCAATTTGATAAATAAGTGACACAGGAGGATAGCATGAGTGCAATTGAAATAAAGGATAAAATTTACTGGGTCGGAGCAGTTGACTGGAATATCCGCGATTTTCATGGTTATTCAACCTATAAAGGCACTACATATAATGCTTTTTTGGCCATGGACGAAAAAATCACTCTCTTTGATACGGTAAAAAAACCATTCAGGAGTGAGATGCTGCATCGAATCAACGAACTGATCGATCCGACGAAGATAGATTACATTGTTGTTAACCATGTTGAGATGGATCATTCAGGTTCTCTCCCTGAAATGATTGATCTGATCAAACCTGAAAAGGTTTTCTGTTCTCCCATGGGAGAAAAGGCCATTCAGACCCATTTTCATCCCAAAGACTGGCCCCTTGAGGTAGTCAAATCAGGTGACACCCTCAAACTGGGGAAAAAGACCGTCCATTTTCTTGAAACCCGAATGCTCCACTGGCCGGATAGCATGTTCTCCTATATCCCGGAGGATAAACTGTTAATCTCCAGTGACGCTTTCGGTCAGCACTGGTCGACCTCAGAACGCTTTAATGATGAAGTCAGTGAAGGAGAATTAATGAGCCATGCGGCAAAATATTATGCCAACATCCTCATGATCTTTTCTCCCAATGTGCAGAAACTACTTCAGACCGTGCAGGAAATGAAGCTTGACATCGACATGATCGCACCGGACCATGGATTGATCTGGCGCAAAAATCCGCAGCAGATCATCGACGCCTATGCTCGCTGGAGTAATTACGAGGCAAAACAAAGGGCCGTCGTGGTTTACGACACTATGTGGCACAGCACCGAAAAAATGGCCAATGCCATCTATCAGGGACTGGTACAGGAAGGAATCAGTACCAGGATGATGGACCTGAAAGTGAATCACCGCAGCGATATCATCACCGAAATTCTTGAAGCAAAAGCCATGCTTTTCGGCTCACCCACCTTAAATAACGGCATGTTGCCGACCATGGCGGATGTTCTGACCTATCTGAAAGGCCTCCGGCCAAAACAAAAGCTCGGCGCAGCATTCGGATCATTCGGCTGGTCTGGAGAGGCAGTAAAACACATCAACGGCTTTCTGGAAGAAATGGGCACGGAACTTGTCGATCCCGGCATAAAGGTAAAAAACGTTCCCACCCACGAAGATTACCAGAAATGCTTTGAGTTGGGTGTGAAAATGGCTAAGGCGATCAAAGCCGCATAAAAGGACTCTTCCGTCCTTTTTCGCCGAAAAACTTAAAACGTTTACCGTGAAAGAGCGAGCTGTAAAGAAAAAACTGATGCCACTTCTGCGAGGTGATGATCTTGATCTCATCCTCGCAGAAGTCCGGAAAATTCCACCACATCTCGTCATTTCGTCAATGATGTCAGGATTGTATCAAGCCGATGAGCGGGTAAAATGGAATACAGTAACCGTATTCGGCGAGGTAATGGACACCATAGCTAAAACCGACATCGAGGCAGCCCGCGTAATCATGCGCCGTATTCTCTGGAACCTCAATGAAGAATCGGGAGGTATCGGTTGGGGAATGCCTGAAGCCATGGGAGAAATCCTGGCAGTCAACCGGCAACTGGCTGAAGAATACACGCACATGCTTGTATCCTACATGCGTGAAGAAAATTTTCTGGAACTCCCCGCCTTACAACATGGCTTGCTCTGGGGTATAGGGAGGTTGTCTCTGGTCCGACCGGACCTTATTTTGAAATATGACGGGGACGGGTACATGTCGATCTATCTTGAATCCTCTGACAGAATTGCACAAGGCCTCGCAAGCCGCAACTTTGGCATACTGCGAATTAAAGAAGCGGCTTTCCACATTCGCGACTTTGTGAACCTGCCCGATCCCATCAAACTTTACGAAGACCGTTGCCTAATAGACACAACAGTTGGCGCACTGGCACGATAGAAGCCGCTAACCAATAATATTTAGCCTAAACACATCAAGGGGCAAACGAATTAACCTTGTCAGCGTTTGCCTTAAGCACTTCTTTTGCCAACTGATTATCAACTGATAATGTGCCCTCTGACACTGATGACGTACTCCTGCTGCGGAATATCCTTGCCCGCCCTTTGCAGCGCCTCGCTGATTATCGAACGCATGCTCGCACAACAGGGAACTTCCATAATCACCGTAGTGATGCTTTTTATTGACCTGGAGTTGAAAATTTCTGCAAATTTGGCTACATAGCTCTCTCGATCATCAAATTTCGGACATCCCATCATGACGACCCTCCCTTCGATAAAATCCTTATGAAAAGAAGGGTAGGCAATTGGCGTGCAATCGGCGACTATCAACAGGTCACTTTTTTCGAGAAAAGGCGCTGTTGGCGGAACAAGCCTTATCTGCACGGGCCAGTGACTGAGTGCTGAAGAAGAAAAACCATTTACCATTCGTGGCTGATTCGCCGACTGACAGTTAGACTGGACCGAAAAAGTCTGCAGTTTTGCAGATGGGCAACCGGTTGGTTTTGCACTCTTCTCTTTTTCTTCTCTTGTTCGGATAAATTCATCCACCGCCTTTTCATCAAAATCATCAGCCTCGCGCTCGATAATTTTGAGAGCACCTGTGGGACACTCGCCAATGCAGGCACCGAGCCCATCACAAAATTTTTCCGCTACCAGTTTGGCTTTGCCATCAACAATCTGCAAAGCCGCTTCGGCGCATCCGGTTACACACTGGCCGCAGCCGTTACAGAGTTCTTCGTCTATTTCGATAATTTTACGCCGTATTTTCATTGGGGAAACCTGCCTTATCATAAAAAATAAGAGACAATCTTTTCAAGAAAATCCGGAAGGCCTCTCGAAGTATTATGTCTCGTAATGACTTAAAGAAAAGGGGGAGGATAGCCTCCCCGCAACAATTGCGATCAGCCGAGAATTGCTTTCAGATCTTGATCTGGGGTTGTAATCGGCTTGACATTGAAATTCTTCACAAGAACGTCAAGCACGTTAGGTGTTACAAATGCAGGAAGACTCGGTCCAAGCCTGATATCCTGAATGCCGAGATAAAAAAGAGTGAGCAGGATAGCAACGGCTTTCTGCTCATACCATGACAGTATCATGGAGAGAGGCAGGTCGTTGACACCACAACCGAAGGCTTTGGCCAGAGCGGCTGCAATTTGAATTGCCGAATAAGCGTCATTACATTGCCCCACATCGAGCAACCGTGGAATTCCACCGATGTCACCAAGCTGTTTATCAAAAAACCGGAATTTTCCACAAGCCAAGGTGAGCACCAGACAGTCTTTAGGAATTTTTTCTACAATTTCAGTATAATAATTACGGCCAGGTTTTGCTCCGTCACAACCTGCAACCAGGAAGAAATGTCTAATGGCCTTGTTTTTTACCGCTTCAATAACTTTATCAGCCACGCTTAGTACTGCGTTGCGGGCAAATCCCACCATGACGCTGCCTTTATCTGTATCTGCCGGGAAACCATCCATGGCAAGTGCTTTTTCAATGGCAGGACTGAAATCCTTATCCGCAATGTGCTTAACTCCCGGCCAACCGACAAGGCCCGTAGTAAAAATATTATCCTGATAAGATTCTTTCGGTTTTTGGATACAGTTGGTCGTCATGATGATCGCACCCGGAAACTCAGCAAACTCACGTCCCTGGTTTTGCCAGGCCGTTCCATAATGCCCATAGAAATGGGAATATTTTTTTAGTTCGGGATACCCATGGCATGGAAGCATTTCCCCATGAGTGTAAACGTGAATTCCCTTACCTTCTGTCTGTGCGAGTATTGCACCAAGATCTTTGAGATCATGACCTGAAACAAGAATAGCCTTGCCTTTTTTAGCACCAAGCGGAACAGAAGTTGGTACGGGATGGCCAAAGGTCCCTGTATTTCCTGCATCAAGCAGCTCCATAGTGCGCAAGTTAGTTTCTCCGCACTTCAAGACGAGCCCGACCCAGTCATCAAGCCCTAAATCGTGTCGCAGTATGGAAGCAAGACCTTCCTCAATAAATGCATAAACCTTATCATCTTCCTGCCCGAGAAGCCGTGCATGGTCCGCATATGCGGCGACACCCTTGAGGCCAAAAAGCAGAATATGCTTTAATGAGGTGATATCGGAATTTTCATTCGTATCCGAATTCAAAGCAACTGCTTCTCCCTGCTTGATGAGCCCGGCAAGGTCGTCCGCAGGGACAAAATTGGCCGCCTCTTCGCTGAAATCGCTCTTTCCGCCGACTGAGGATATCTTTGCCTTAAGAGCATTCCTAAGCTCTACCGTTTTATTAATAAGAGAAACAAAACGATCAGCATCGAAGTTAACGTTAGTCAGGGTGGAAAAAGTTGCTTCGCAAATGAAAAG
>QKJV01000064.1 GCA_003249165.1 Desulfobulbaceae bacterium
AAGCTGACACAGAAAAATTAAAAACGATCGCAAAGAAAATGGTTGGCCAACCTTAGGCGATTTGAGACAGGCAGAAATTATGAGGTAATGGGAACTGAAGGCATTTCTTCAAGTCCCAGCCTCATTTGCTGTTGGCGTGATGCCACGATAAAATCCGCGGTTTTGCCTTGGTCTGTTTGCTCATTCATCGGAGATTTCGGTTCAATCCGGTTCCTCACCCGTACCCGGTTTTATTTCAGAGCCTTCAAAGCCGCTTGGCAAATCAGCTCTGCCGGTACGTCCTCATACGTTTTCCCATGGTAAACCAGGATCCTACAGTTTGTATCCTTACCGGTGAGACAGGAACATGAAGCACAGTAATTGGTGGAGACCTCAACTTCATCGAGCAGGTTTTCCAGAGGGATTCCGTTGAACAGCAACAGATTCGATTGATCCATGGCTGAAGCGGGCAAACGGGTTTCTGTCAGGGTGACTTCGACTCCCACCGTTTCCAGTTCTCGCATAAGGGCTGCAACCACTTTGTTCAGGGCTTCGCCCGTATCGGCACAGCGTTCACAGGTCTGACCGCCGCTTTCAAAGTGTCGCCATTCGATGGCCAGGGTTTTCATGACAGGTTTCTCCACGTGAAAATGGTCACGCCCAAATAACTTTTCTACCCATGGGAATAGCATAACAAAAGACAACTCTCCGGGTATTCCTCTGGCTCAACCGATGGATGATAATTTACCCATACTCCATCATAGCGTCAATTTTATATTTCCGAAAATTAATGTTGTTCATGTTCCCATCTTAAGGCGCTTCACTACACCCGCAAAAAGAAATTAAATCGTTTCCATTTTTATAAACAAGAAGGCAAAGAAATAGAATCCTGTTCGATTCTAACCACTAATGCAAATGGTATCGTCGGAAAGATCAATGACAGAATGCCGGTGATTGTCCCAAAAGAGAGCATAGGAATATGGCTTAATCTGGTCAGGAGCGATCATTCTTTCAAAGGATTCTTTCAACCATACTCACCATATACAATGATAGCTTATCTGGTTAGCGGAATAGTGAACAGTCCGAAAAATGAAGAGATAGGGTGTATTAGGAATAGAGAGAGGGCTTGACGAAAACTTTTTTGATCAAACCGTAGTTAATTTTGAGGAACAGGCAAAAAAAATAGGGGCCAGAAAACCCCCTAATCTGTTTATAAAGTTGTACAATGGTAGTACAAATTCACCATTACAATAAAAAAGGGTTGAGCAAAAATATACTCAACCCTTGATTTTACTGGTGCCCGGAGCGAGAATCGAACTCGCACAGCAACATGTGCCGAGGGATTTTAAGTCCCTTGCGTCTACCTATTCCGCCATCCGGGCTTTTTTGAAAACTTTTATTAGCATATTGCAGTCAGGTTAGCAAGCTGCAAATGAAAGAGCCGTCTCATTGCAATTTTTTCTGACTTTCTAAAGATTTTTCAGCTTTAATCAACTATTAGCAACTCTCCTGACTTCTTTTCACAGGAGCCAAATCAGTTGTCATTTGAACCTAAAATGGAATTGTAATTTCACATGCAAAGCAAAATAAAATTGGGCAAAATAAAAAAAGCCTCGCCAATTGGCGAGGCTTTTTTTATCTGTTTTTTTAATTCTATCAAGAAGTGCCGCAACTACTTCCACATGACCCACATGATGAACCACCACCAAGTGGAATGCTTGAAGTAATAGAGAAGCCTGAGCGAGCACCGGCATCGATAAAATCAACCTTAATGCTGCCACATGATTTTAATAGACTTGATTCAACCAAAAATTTCAAATTATCCTGATCGAAAATTTCATCATTATTTTTTGGCTCATCCAGAGCCAAGCCAAGTGATGGACCAGATCAGCCACCCTGCATCAGTGCAATACGTATAGCAGAATCAATATTGTTCTGCTCCATATACGCTTTAAGATTTTTTATGGCAAGCGCCGTTACGTTTAACATGTCAGAAAGCCTCCTATTTTAAAAAAAAATTAAACCATGCCGAGAAAAACGGAATCCATATCTGTTGCTACACTTTTCAATATACAAAAAAATTTTTGTATTACGCATGGGATTTTCCTCTTTCTCAAGACCAGACAACAAGCTATTTAAAGCGAATATTAAGTAATAAAACCATATAAGTCAATATTGCCAATTTTTTATAAAATGTTCATTATTAACACAATTGTTTGCATGCTTACCTCTAACCCTTTATAATCAGATGTAAATCCAAGGCTAACAGATAACAATCAACCGGGATGGCAAGATGAAAAAAATTATTATTTCGACTGGTGGTGGAGATGCTCCGGGCCTTAATGCCGTCATCTATGCAGTTGTCATGGCTTCTAATTCCAGAGGTTGGGAAGTATATGGTAGCAGACAGGGATATCTCGGATTACTCGATAAAGATGAACTGATCAGACTCCGCCCAGAAGATGTGGCAGACATCACACCGACAGGCGGAACAATCCTCGGTTCAACAAATAAAGGGAACCCTTTTGCCATGCCCGTTGAAAATCTGGCTGGAGAATTTCATATACGCGACGTTTCCGACCGGATAATGAGAAACTTCCTTCGCATGAACTTTTTCTGTCACATTGCGGTCGGTGGAGATGGCAGTCTTGAAATTGCACATCGATTTGCAACCGAGAAAGGAATGCCTGTAATCGGTGTACCAAAAACTATTGATAACGATCTGCTGGCAACACAATTAACCTTTGGTTTTGATACTGCCGTTTCCACGGCAACCGAAGCCCTTGACAAACTGCATTCGACCGCTAAATCCCATGACAGGGTAATGGTTGTCGAGGTTATGGGCAGAGATTCGGGTTGGATTGCTCTCAATTCGGGTATTTCCGGTGGTGCTGATGTTATTCTCATTCCTGAAATTCCTTTTGATCTCGACATTGTCTGTGAAAAAATCAACGATAACGAGCTACTGGGCAAACATTACGACATTGTTGTTGTAGCAGAGGGAGCGCGGGCTATTGATCAAGAAACCATCTATAAGGGTGATGGAGAAATCGGCCGTGCCGAAAAGGTTCTCGGCGGGATCGGGGAATGGGTTGCAAAAGAAATTAACAAACGGACAGGGAAGGATACGCGGTCTCTCGTATTAGGCCATCTGCAACGTGGAGGCTCACCAACCACCTTTGACCGTTTACTGGCCCTGCGCTTTGGGGCGACAGCCGTACGACTGGCGGAGAGTGAAAACTTTGATCAGATGGTTGCTCTTTCAGGTGATCAAATGTGTGCCGTACCTCTGGCTGAAGCTATAAAAAGTCGAAAAAAAGTACCGCTTGACAGCGACAAAGTACAGACCGCTCGTGAGATTGGTATATGTTTCGGTGGATAAAAGGCAATAAAAAAAGTCGGTTTCTTTTGTCCTAATAAGGAAACCGACTTTTACATACAGAATATCTTTTTCTGGTCTTATAGACTCTTTTCTCTGTCAAGACTTGCCATATAGTCTTCCCATTCCAGTGGAAGCATGGTCTTTTTTCTGTTATTGCAATCTTTGCAAGCTGCGACGATATTACCCTTGCTGCTTGTCCCTCCCCTGGCCAGTGGAATCAGATGGTCCATCGTCAAGTCTCTGGCAGCAAATTTTTTCCCGCAATAGTAGCAAATACCTGAGGAAATTTTATTTCTCCACCATGAAGTTTTGCGTAACTCTCTCGCTTTTGCTTTTTCTTTTTTTATGACTTGCTCATCTACGCCGATAAACGCAAAATCATCTTCTACCATTCACATACTCCCCTTTCCGTTTCCATCCACAATCTCACCACGTAATATTTTGCGAACGGCACCTATAAGATAGAGTGATCCGGCGACACAAATCAAATCTTCGGCTTCGGATTCATCTTCAGCAAGAACCAGTGCTTCCTCAACTGTCTCTGCGCTTTTAACTCGATTATGCAGGGACACAGGAAGAAAAGACTGTAACATTTCCGGCGTCGCTGAACGGACTGTTTCAGGACGCGTAAAGATGATACAATGACAAAGTGGTGCTATAACATTAAGAGTTTTATTGATATCCTTATCTGACATACTCGCCCAGACACAGATAAGTTTTCGATAACAAAAATCCCTCTGTAAACTCTTGATAAGAGAAAGAATTCCAGCAGGGTTGTGAGCCCCATCCAGCAAATAGTGTCGTACTGGCCTGCTTTTTGTCGCTAAAGAGGCAGGACAATCAACCACCTTTTTATTAATCAAATCAAAACAGAAATACTCCAGACGCCCGGGCCAGGAGACCTCAGCCAATGCCTCCCTGATTCTGGCATCCTGCACGGCAAATCCCTCTCTTTGGAGCAGATCAATTGCTGTCAGGGCAATTGCAGCATTTTCAAGCTGATGTTCTCCCCGCAAAACCATCGGTAATTGTGAAATAATTCTTTTTTCGGGCCCATAATAATTCCAGAAGCCGTCATCCCGCCTTTCCGCTTTGAAATCTCGCGTCAACTGATAAAGAGGAGCCTTCTTTTCCTGACATTTGAGAGAGACGACATCGAGAGCTTCCCCAACAGAAACCCCTGAAACAACAGGAATATATTGTTTCACTATTCCTGCTTTTTCAGCGGCAATCAATTCCAGGCTTGAGCCGAGATGTGCCTCATGATCCATGGAAACATTAGTAATAATACTGATCAAAGGGGTTATAACATTTGTAGCATCCAACCTACCGCCAAGCCCTACTTCAAGAATGGCTAAATCAACTTTTTGTCTGGCAAACCAGAGCAGGGCCAAGGCTGTGGTAAATTCAAAATAGGTGATTTCCTGACCGGCTAGACTGTTACGTATTATAGTTGCTGTTTCAGCAAATTCGTTTTCTGAAATAAAACGATCATTGATGCGAAATCGCTCCCGCACAGATGAAAGATGGGGAGAGGTGTAAAGACCGGTTTTATAACCGGCTTTTCTTAAAATAGTCAATAATGTTACGGCAACAGAGCCTTTGCCATTCGTGCCCGCAATATGAACACACTTTAAATTCTTTTGCGGATTATGGATGTGAGCAAGAAAAGCGGCCATGCTATCAAGGCCGAGTTTAATCTTGAAAAACTGTAACTGGTCAAGAAAGGACCAGGCTTCCTGATACTGCATGCAACATTCCTGCGAATAAGGGGGAAAAAAAATTTAACCGCAATAAGATGGAAGGTAAAAATAGCAAAATCCTTCCCTCTCTGCAACTGCATCAGAATAGGAACGAGTTAAACTCTCCTAAGAAAATGAAGACTTTTCCCCTATATTTCAGCAGGCAGAGCAGGGTTCCAGTATATTGTTCACGGAATTTTTAGTGTTATTATTCTGGCAGGTAACGAAAAAAGGGCAGTGAGTGTAATCACGACGGCAGAGATCTTCAAGAACTGCAATGCTTGGAACATAATTTTCCTTCCGGGCGCAACAGGTAGCAACCTGCCAGAGAAACTTATCACTGGAATAAATCGATAAATAATTACAGATCATGGTGGTTATCCTCCTTTGTTTTGTTGAAAGATAACCTCTTCATATTAGTATAATATTATAAAATGATTAATTTGAATGAATATTTGCCAACCACTCCATTCTACAATGAATTTTTTCTCGCGTGGAGTAATCAGACGAGTTCCAGCTGGGCATAATCAAGCCTTAAAGTTTTCATCCCATGGCGAGGGAAAAAAACATCAACGGTCTTACTACCGGATATTTTACGTATTTGGCCATGGCCGAAGAATCCATGTTTTACATTCATCCCTGGAGCGAGATTTTCTGTACTCTCTATTTTATCTGATGGTAGCCCTTTAGCTGATTGAGCCGGCATCGCTGTTTTTCCAGAGATCTCACGACTTGCCATCAGTTGATTGGAGGAAAAACTCCAAGATGCTGAAGGAGAATAACCGTAAACGTTTTCAACGCGAGGGATGCTGTCAATAAGACCGGCAGGCAGGGCAGATATAAAAGGGGAAATTGTGCAATAATGACGTGATCTGTCAGCGGCAATCGTTTCTCTTGGATAGGAAAGGAAAAGCCGTGTTTTAGCTCTGGTCGCCGCTACGTAAAGCAAACGTCTTTCCTCTTCAAGTTGATCCGGAAAAGGAACAGCGTGCACGGATGGAAATTTGCCTTCCGCAAGATCAATAATAAATACCGTATCCCATTCGAGCCCCTTCGCTGAGTGAATTGTCGAAAGCACAAGCTTTCTGTTGTCTTCCTCGGAAAACGGATCAGCGTTTAGGTCAGGCGGGTCAAGGGATGCATCATCCAAAAAATCCTGGAGATTTTTATAATCAAGGATAATTGTTTTCAACTGTTCCAAATCCCGGGCACGGCTGGGATAATCATCATGGTAAAGGCGTTCAAATACCGGTTGATAATACTCCATCACCCTTTCAAACTGGCTAAGTGGTGTAAATAGGTTTTGAAGATCAGACAGAGTTCGAACAAGTTCAGCAAATTCCTGTTTCCAGGCAGGTGCACTTGGGTAGTTTTTGAGAGAGGCTAGCGGATCGTCCGCCCCTGCTACGGTGGTTACGATTTTCTGTGCGGTCTTTGGCCCTACCTTCGGCAAATGCAAAAGGATCCGGTGCCAGGAGAGGTTATCGCGTACGTTTGCGACAAGTCGTAAATAGGATACAACGTCCTTTACGTGTGCGGTTTCCGTAAGTTTCAATCCGCCGCGTTTTTCAAAATCGATTTGACTGTTGGCAAGCTCAAGTTCAAGCTTGAAGGAGTGAAAACCAGCTCTGAAGAGAACCGCCATCTCATGATAAGGTGTCCCCTGTTCATGCAGTTCTGCTATTTTCCCCGCCACATATCTGGCCTGCTCGCCATCATCACGCGCAGCATACAAGAAAGGCCTCTCACCTTCCCTGATATTGCTGAAGAGCTTCTTTGTGTACTTCTCCTGGGCCTGATCAATGATGGCATTGGTCGCTTCCAGGATTTTCTGACTGCTTCTGTAATTTTCCTCAAGACGGACAATCTTTGCTCCGGGAAATATTTTCGGAAAATCCATTATATTTCGGAAATCCGCTCCACGGAAACTATAAATGGACTGGCTGTCATCCCCCACCACCATAACATTGTCATGTTCTGCAGCGATAAGACGGACAATTTGTGCCTGAATCCTGTTGGTATCCTGATATTCATCAACCATGACATAACGAAAACGTGAAGAGACCTCTCTTCTCACATTTTCATTTTCAGCTAGAACATCTCGGAAGTTGACCAGCAGGTCATCATAATCCATCAGCCCGTGGTCATGCTTAAACTGCTGATAATGAATCCGGATACGGTTTAGATCATCAATGAATTCAACAAGGTGATAATATTGGCTGTTGACTAGTTCTTCAAAGGGATAGGATTTGTTGATAGAACCGCTGATAATGTTCAAAATAACGCGTTTCGAGGGAAAACGCTTACCTGCTCCACCGAGATCAAGGGATGATTTTATTAGATTGATAATTCCTTCAGCATCCGCCCTGTCGATTATGGTAAAGTTTGTGCCATATCCGATATAGTGGCCATAACGGCGCAAAAGCAGATTTGCAACGGCATGAAAGGTGCCACCCATGACTCGGTTACAGCTTCCTCCAAGCAATGTAGCGGCCCTGCTGAGCATTTCCATAGCCGCTTTCCGCGTAAAGGTAAGCAGTAATATGGAATCTGGATCTATTCCCTGTTCCACCAAATAAACCAGTCGGTAAACGAGAGTCCGGGTTTTTCCGCTTCCAGCACCGGCTATGACTAAAACCGGTCCATTTATTGTTTTTACGGCCTCAAGCTGAGCTGAATTAAGCTCATTTGTGTTAATGCGTGATCCAAAATCCATGTTATCGGTGTCCCCTCCTCCCGAGAGGAAACATTGGTGATTCATCTTTACGAACTCTGTATTTTTTTGGTTTGACCTGTACTTTCAAAAAAAGTAATATAAAAATTTACAAATGATATTCGAAAATTACGCACTTCATACCTTTTGGAGGTTCTTTCAAAAATGGCTGAATTAAATGAAATTTTCACCGCAGAGACGCTGTTACAACTTTTCCCACCCGGCAGAGCCGACGATTTTTTTGATGCCCTTTTGGGCGATGCTACCGAAGGCGCTTACGATATTTCCCTTAAATTTAACGGATACCAGCCTGACGAGAAAAAACTCTACTTTGATCTTCATCTCTCTCAGCGCCCGGGTAAATGTCTGGCCTGTAATCTGACCTATGGTTTGCCGGAGGTGTTTGCACGCCATCCAATAATTAACATTAAGGGGCTGGTTGCCGAAATCAACAAACTTCTCGACGGGAAATTAATCTGTAAAGACTGGTCATTGAAACACACGAAATCTATCTCATCCGCCCTTCATTTGATTCCACTGGTCATTCAAGTCGAATAGATTTTTCACAATCACCGACCAGGGTATGAAGTCTGTCAAAATAGCGTCCGACATCCGCCGGACGATGAGCATCAGACCCTGCTCTGAGCCGGACACCAATTTTCAGGGCCTCTTGTAGAAGCCTCTTTGCCGGGAATGGTTCATTGCGTAACGCATAGCCCGATGTATTAACCTCAAGGGCAATTTCTTTTTCCCGCATCAGGCAAAGAATTTCCCGCATAAGCTGAAAATGCTCTTCTGTAAAAGAAAAGGCTGGGCAATGCCTGAGAACCGCATCAAGATGACAGACCACATCCGCAGGGATAACGGCAAGTGCCTTTTTCAGTCCGGAAAAATAAGCGGTTGCGACCTTATCCGTTCCGATCTTTGTCATCAACTCAATGTTTTCCGGTTTTCGACTCACCATGTTCACTGAAATGTCACCCCAACGGAGGTAGTGATAGGAAAGGCCGATACGTTCCCAAGGAAATTTCCTCAGGAAGTCATTGGTCTGAGGGAAACATTCGGGATTGATTCCAACCTCAACACCCAAGCCTATTGCTATTTTATCCCGGTACTTTTCATCAAGCCGTTTTCCTTCCAGATGGTATCGGATAAAATCATCTTCAGTCAACCATGTCGACTCAAAATAATCGACACCTGCTTCATAATGCTCAAGGAAGATAATTTTTTTCAACTTTGCTGCAACCGCCGCTACAACATACTCCTCCATTTCTCCCGTGGCATGGTGACAAAGACAGGTATGGACATGGCCGTCTGTTGTGATATCGATAAGATGTTCAGACATAAATATGAGAAGAGAAATATAGAGGTACTAATAGTTTCTTCGGGCAAGAACTTCTCTTGGTTTTGCACCATCCGCCGGCCCGATGATACCCTCCTTTTCCATGGTTTCAATCATACGCGCCGCCCGGTTATAGCCCACCCGCAAACGTCTTTGAACCATGGAAATGGACGCCTGGCCGCTTTCGCAGACAATAGCCACAGCCTCATCATATTTTTCGTCGAAATCTCCTTCGGCATCTCCATTCTCTTCTTCCTCTTCCTTTTCAACACTCTGGATGACGGATTCGTCATAACGGGCGCTGCCTTGCTGCTTGAGAAAGTTAATAAGACTCTCCGACTCCTGCTCCGAGATATACGCACCATGAATACGTTGGAGTTTGGCAGTGCCCGGCGGCAGAAAGAGCATATCCCCGGCCCCAAGGAGATGTTCCGCTCCACTTGTATCCAGAATTGTCCTTGAGTCAATTTTGGAAGAAACCTTGAAAGACATTCTGGTGGGGAAATTTGCTTTAATAAGGCCGGTTAGTACATCAACCGAAGGCCTTTGAGTAGCGAGAATAAGATGCATACCGGCGGCGCGCGCCATCTGGGCCAGACGGGCGACGGCCGTCTCCACCTCATTAGAAGAAACCATCATCAGATCTGCCAACTCGTCAATGATAATAACAACTAAAGGGAGTTTTTCTTCGGCAATTTCATTATAGCTGGCAATACTCTTCACACGCATGCCTTCCATAAGGATATACCGTCTTTCCATTTCCCGGACCGCCCACTGCAAGGCACGACTTGCCATTTTTGGATCAACGACTACAGGATGAAGCAAGTGAGGAATCGCCTCATAGCTGGAAAGCTCAATACGCTTGGGATCGACCATGAGCAAACGAACTTCATCGGGAGTTGCCTTAAAAAGGATACTGCAGATAATCGCGTTAATAGCCACACTCTTGCCTGCTCCCGTGGCACCGGCAATCAGCAGATGAGGCATTTTGGTCAAATCAGCACAGACAGGCCTTCCGACCACATCCATACCGAGACCTATGGTCAATTTGGATTCAGCTTTAAGGAATTTATCCGTTGCAAGAATTTCACGAATAGTAACGGTTTTACGCTTCGGATTAGGTATTTCGATTCCCACGGCTGCCTTACCTGGGATAGAACCGATGATGCGGACACTTTCGGCTTGTAACCCGAGCGCAAGGTCTTCAGCAAGGGAAACAATTCTGTTTATTTTGACACCAGGTGCAGGCGCAAATTCATAAGTGGTAATTACCGGTCCAGGTGAAATTCCGGTGACATTACCCTTAACGCCGAAGTCGGCGAGTTTCCCTTCAAGATTCCGACTGAGACTCAGATAATGTTCCTTTTCAATTACAACAGCATCCTCCTTGGGCTGATTTAGCAGCGAAAGGTTTGGGAGTTGAAAAATACCGGGTTGCACCGGTAGAGGTTGGAATTCATCCTTACCGCTTGAGCTTTTCACAGAAACAGGCTCGTGGAGTTGCGGGACAGCGAACTGTGGTTCATCGATACTTTCAAGACCAGTTGCTGTATTTTCAGTTTTTTCCTTGCTTTTCACCGAAGAAGCGGTCTTGAGCTGTTTACGTTCTTTCAGTTTCCGATTGATTGTTCCACAAGTTTTTACGACGTTTTTCCCAACAAAAAATGGTGAAAACCGTACCGTAATCATCAATGACAACAATACGATGGTTGCATAAAACAAAAAAGCACCGGCCAAGCCGAAATATCGCCCGGTAAAACCAAACAGTATTTCACCTAACCGACCTGGAATAGGATATTGATGGCCAAGAAGGGAAAACGAGTGTCGGGAAAGAGAGGCTAACAGTGCACTGCTGCCCATCAGCAATCCAGTACAGCCGCCACATATAATCGGTAACCGTTGCAGAGAAAATTTGCCGAAAAAAATTGAGATACCGAAAAAAAATAAAAGTGCGGGCAGCCAGAAAGAACTTAAGCCAAGGAAGCTCAAAAAAAACGACGCAAGGAAGTTGCCGACACTCCCGCACCAGTTTGCGGACAAAGCCGCTGCTGTCGTGCCAAGAGGGGGCATGAAACTGACAAATGACAGCAGCAGGAAAAGACCGGTTACAAGGGAAATAACAGCGACGATCTCCTGTGCGAGAGTCGGCTGATACGTTTGATCTGTTGAGGCATTTAGCATGGCATAACCGGAAGACGCTGTCCCGACCCGATTGAAGTTTGTCTCTGCCTATTCCTTTCTGATATTATGGCAGATGGAATCGAGAATCCCATTGATAAAGGGAGCGGCATCATCAGTACTGAAACGTTTGGCAATCTCAATTGCTTCATTGAGAATAACAGACGAAGGGACATCTGGCATATGTGCTAGTTCAAAACATGCAATTCGTAAAATATTACGGTCAATAACAGCCATTCGGCTTAAACGCCAATTCTTTGCATGCTGCTCAATCATGTTGTTAATCGTTCCCCATTGAGACTGGATACCGGTCAACAACTCCTGGGCATAGGGAACCGCCTTCTTGTTTACATCAAAATGATCACTCATGCCAGCAACATCTGTCAACGGGTTACCGCTCTGATCAATCTGATACAGACACTGCAAGGCGAGTTCCCTTGATTTACGACGAATACTCATGTCAGACTTTTCAACAGGTTAACCATTTCTATTGCAGCTGCAGCGCATTCAGAACCCTTGTTGCCTGCTTTGGATCCGGCCCTCTCTATTGCCTGCTCTATTGTATCTGTGGTGAGAACACCGAAAATAATCGGGACCCCGCTTTCCATGCCTGCCTGGGCAATCCCTTTGGCTGCTTCATTGGCGACAAAATCAAAATGGGGTGTTGCTCCACGAATTACAGCGCCTAGACAGATAACCGCATCATAGCGGCCGGATTTCGCCATTTTCTGTGCGACCAGAGGAATCTCAAAGGCACCTGGAACTCTAGCCACCTCAATGTCACCATCTGCTGCGCCAAAACGCAACAACGTATCAAGCGCTCCATCAAGCAGCCTTTCAGCAACAAAGGAGTTAAATCGCGCCAGCACGATACCGAATTTTTTCCCTTCCGCCTGGAAATTTCCTTCAAAATATTTAGCCATTGAATCACTCCAAAATTCTTACAGGCACTCATCTTCTGAACCGTTCAGTTCAAGCAGGTGGCCCATTTTATCCTTTTTACAACGCAGGTAACCAAGATTTTCCGGAACAGGATTTGTTTCGATCTTCACCCTGTCTACTACTTCCAATCCGTAGCCTTCCAGCCCAACAATTTTTTTGGGATTGTTCGTCATCAGTTTCATTTTTCTGACACCGATATCCCGCAAAATTTGGGCACCTATGCCATAGTCCCGCAAATCGGCCTTGAAACCGAGCTTCAGATTGGCTTCAACCGTATCAAACCCCTTATCCTGCAAAGCGTAAGCCCTGATCTTATTCGCCAGGCCGATTCCTCGCCCTTCCTGGTGCATATAAACAATCACGCCGGAACCTTCTCTACCAACCATTCGCATGGCAGCCTGAAGCTGACCGCCGCAATCGCAACGCATTGAACCAAACACATCGCCGGTCAGACATTCAGAATGAACCCGTACAAGTACCGGCTTACTCGGATCTATTTCACCTTTTACAAGGGCCAGATGTTCGAAATCGTCCACATCATTGGTATAGGCGATCGCCTTGAATTCACCACCATAACGAGTTGGCATTTTTGTTTCGGCTGCTCGATGGACAAGTGTGTCTTTTTTCATCCGATAAGCAACCAGGTCGGCAATTGTTGCGATTTTCAATCCATGCTCTTTTGCAAAAATTTCCAGATCAGGCATTCTTGCCATTGTTCCATCATCTTTCATGATCTCGCATATAACGCCTGATGGCGCAAGCCCCGCGAGTCTGGCAAGGTCAACGGAGCCTTCTGTCTGTCCCGTGCGGACAAGAACACCTCCTCGCCTTGCTCGTAACGGAAATACATGGCCGGGACTGACCAGATCCTCAGGTTTGACATCCGGGGCAACCGCCGCCTGAATAGTCCTTGCCCTGTCGGCTGCGGAGATTCCCGTTGTTACCCCCTGTCGGGCTTCTATACTTACCGTAAATGCCGTCTGATAGGGTGATTGATTATTCTGTACCATCATGGGTAATTTCAATTTTCCCAGATGCTCCGGAGTCAGGGTCAGACAGATTAATCCTCTGCCATGGGTCGCCATGAAATTGATGGCTTCCGGGGTAGACAACTGGGCCGCCATACAAAGATCGCCCTCATTTTCCCTATCTTCATCGTCAACCAGGATGATCATCTTTCCATCTCTGATATCTTTAATTACCTCTTCTATACTGCTCACCGGCATCTCTATCACCTGTTCCGGTCAAGCCGGAAATAAAATATTAATAAATAAAATGTAGTGTCAGGGTTATTTTAAGTATTCTTCAAATTTAATCCAGCGCCAGTGCCCTAAAAAAAAGATTACTTCAAAAAACCATGCTCTGCCAGAAACGCGGAGTTAATTCTGGATGACTGACCTCTATCTGTATTTTCTTTTGCAAACAGAAGCTTTTCCACATACTTGCCAATCAAATCAACTTCGATGTTGATTTCGTCACCCTGTTTAAGGGTTCCCAATGTGGTAACCTGCAGAGTATGAGGGATAATGGAAACCGAAAATACTCTTTCATCGCAAAAGTTTACCGTAAGGCTTATTCCATTAATGGTAATAGAACCTTTCTCGATAATATAACGACCTAACCCGGCAGGAACAGCAAACTGAAAAAGGACAAAATCTCCAACAGGTTTTATTTCGAGCACGGAAGTCTTGGCGTCTACGTGTCCGCTGACCAGATGGCCTCCCAGCCTGTCACTTAGACGCAACGCTCGCTCCAGGTTCATATGCATCCCAACGCCAATATTTCCCAAAATAGTACGAGAAAGGCTTTCCGGGGAAACATCAACCTCAAATCGACGCCCTACTATTTTTTTTGCGGTTAGGCAAACTCCATTGCAGGCAATTGACTCACCTTCCATCGGATCGGAAAGGTCAAAATCTGCCTCAATGCCAAAAACCATACCACCGCCGGCAGGCCTTTTGGCAATGAGTTTTCCCTTTCCCTGAATAATTCCTGTAAACATCGTTCTCTGAAAATTGCCCCCAAATTAATAGAATAGCGAATTAACTACAATCTTTGCATATCGGAAAGGTCTTTTTTTTCACATGTTCAAGGACATTATTGCTATATCGCTGAAAAAAAACCCTCGATCAAAACATCCTCATCAAAACGTTTTATATGGGCAGGCACAAATCTTTTGCCATCCTTTACATCTGCAAGGTATAAGTCATCGACTACGGGAAGAGCGTCTCCCCCTAGAAAAACAGGGGCCAAGAAAAGACAGACCTGATCAACGAACCCTGCCCGTAAAAAAGACCCATGCACTCGGCTCCCTCCTTCAATCAATATACTATTGATCTGAGAGGCACCCAGAATCTTCAATATCTGTTCCAAGTCAAGCCTACCCTCGGAATTAGTACCCACACGAAATATTTTCGCCCCAGCCTGTACCAGCTCTTGCTCTTTGTCAATTTCCGCTTTGTCCGAACAAAAAATCCACGTAGCGGCAGTTGACTGTTGTGTCAGCATTCGTGCATCGGCAGGTAAGCGTAGATTGGTATCGAGTATAACCCGTAATGGATCCTTTCCTTTCTTTCCCCGTAGTCTGGTAGTCAAGGAAGGATTATCGATGAGGGCGGTTTCAGCTCCGACAAGTATTGCGTCAACCCTGTTTCGGATTTTATGTACTTCCTGACGTGATTTTGCACCGGTTATCCAGCCGCTCTGTCTGTTTGCCGCAGCTATGCGTCCGTCAAGACTGCAACCAGCTTTCATAATCACCCAGGGCATCCCTGTAGTAATATGCTTAATAAAAGGATAGTTTAATTCCCGGCAGGCTTCACCAAGTATACCGGTTTCTACCTCAATACCACGTTCCCGCAAAAAAGCGCAGCCTGAACCGGCAACAAGGGGATTGGGATCGATCATACCGACAACAACCCTACTGATCCCATATTTGAGAACGGCATGCGTACACGGTGGAGTTCTTCCGGTATGATTACATGGCTCCAGGGTTACATATAAAGTCGCCCCCCTGGCGTTTTCGCCTGCTTTTCGCAAAGCATGAATTTCAGCATGGGGAGTTCCCGCCTTTTTATGATAACCCGTGGCAATGACCCTGCCGTCCTTTACGACGACTGCGCCCACAGCTGGATTCGGAGATGTTCTCCCAACCCCCTTGCGGGCCTCATGCAGAGCCATTTTCATAAAGATAACATCAGGATCCTTCGCTCTTTTCATTTTCCCGACCGCCAAGCAAGCCCTTCAACTCCTCCATGAATTCGTTCAAATCCTTGAACTGTCGATAAACTGAAGCAAATCGAACATAGGCCACCTCATCAATTGTCCGCAAGGCGTCCATAACTCTTGCACCAACGATGCGAACAGGTATTTCCCTTTCACCCATATCTTGCAATTCCCGCTCAAGATTATCGACAAATTCTTCGATTTGCGTCATGCTGACAGGTCTTTTTTCGCAGGCCTTCTTTAAGCCGGCAACAACCTTTGACCTGTCCCAGGCTTCACGCCGATCATCTTTTTTAATGAGCATGGGCATTGTGACTTCAAGCCGCTCATAGGTGGTAAAACGTCGGCCGCAGGAATCGCAGAGTCTTCTGCGTCTGGTGATCGTATAATCCTTATTAAGCCGGGAATCGACCACCTTGTTTTCAAGATGGCCGCAATAAGGGCATTTCATTTTACATCCTGAAAAGTCTTTCGTTCATTAAATGAAACAAAGGCCACAGGGATATCGATGCATCTCTGTGGCCAATACAATATACAAGGCGAAAGCAAAACAGTTTAACTGCCTTCTGCGCTGTTTTCCATTTGGATGAGTGGAATTCCTGCTTCTGCCAGCATGGATGCAGCGAGACTATCTGCATATCCATCTTTGTAATAAATTGCTTTCACACGTGCATTAATCAACATCTTGCTGCATATCGAACACGGCATGTTTGTACAATATACTGTTGAATTTTCAACGCTTACTCCATGTAACGCAGCTTGTATAATGGCATTTTGTTCTGCATGCAGGCCCCTGCATAACTCGTGGCGTTCCCCTGAGGGGATATTCTGTTGGGCACGAAGGCACCCCACCTCAAGGCAATGCCGGACCTTCGTCGGTGCTCCATTATATCCGGTAGCAATAATCCTTTTGTCGCGGACAAGAATCGCACCAACCTTTCGCCTTATACATGTTGATCGTTGTGCTACCAGTTCCGTAATGGCGAGGAAATATTCAGACCACGTTGGGCGTTGGGCTGATTCAGTCATATTTTTGCCTTAATTCAGGATAAAGCGGGAAACTTTCACATAAATGCAACACTTCACTCCGGATAGCAGCTAATGCATCCCTGTTTTCGCGCTGTTCTATACTGCGGTTTATCCACTCGGCAATCATTGCCATTTCGGCTTCTTTCAAACCTCTGGTAGTTACGGCAGGAGTGCCTATCCTTATGCCTCCGGTAACAAAACGGCTTTGTGTATCAAAAGGTATAGCGTTTTTATTGACCGTGAGCCCGGCAATTTCCAGTGTTTCCTCGGCAATTTTGCCCGTGATATCCTTGTTGGTTAAATCAACAAGCATAAGATGGTTATCGGTACCACCTGAAACAAGCTGAAACCCGAAGTGACGTAGATTAGCGGCCAAGGCCGCGGCGTTTTTCACAACCTGTTTCTGATACGTTTTGAACTCTTCACTCATCGCCTCCTTAAAACTTACTGCCTTTGCGGCGATTACATGAACGAGGGGCCCCCCCTGAATACCTGGGAAAATTTTGCTGTTGAGTTTTTTGCCATACTCCTCTTTAGCGAGAATCAATCCTCCTCGAGGACCTCGCATGGTTTTGTGGGTAGTTGTCGTTACAAAATGTGCATATGGAATCGGTGAAGGATGAACACCTGCAGCTACTAAACCAGCAATATGGGCCATATCAACCATAAGCAGAGCATTTACCTTGTCGGCAATATGGCGGAATCCTTCAAAGTCAAGTAGCCGTGGATAAGCGCTTGCGCCTGCAACAATCATTTTTGGTTTTTCGGTCAGAGCGATACGTTCTACTTCTTCCATATCTATCTGGCCGGTTTCCTGCTTGACTCCATAAGAAACAAATTGATAAAGCTGTCCTGAAAAATTGACCGTACTTCCATGGGTTAGGTGCCCACCATGAGCTAAATCCATTCCCAGAACTTTATCTCCCGGATTCAGCGCGGCGAAATAGACACCCATATTGGCTTGGCTTCCTGAGTGTGGTTGTACGTTTGCATACTCCGCACCAAAAATTTCTTTTGCTCTTGCAATAGCCAGCGATTCAATCTCATCGGCATATTCACAACCACCATAATAACGCTTATTCGGATACCCTTCCGCGTATTTGTTTGTGAATATGGAACCCTGTGCCTCAAGGACTGCCATACTGACTATATTTTCCGATGCAATCAATTCAAGCTGGTTGGATTGTCGTATAAGTTCTTTTTTAAGAGCGCGGAATACATCCGGGTCTGTCTGTTTCAATAATGATGACATATAATACTCTTTTATCCGGGAAAACCTGCAAGTCTACTCATCAAAATACCATTTCCTTCCGGTCATGGTGGTGCATTTCCGAAAACAAATCTCCTAGCCTTGTCCGGGGCTCATCTCGAATAACTCTGATTTTTTTTTTAGGAATTCAAAACATCTCGATACGGCGGAGATGCCGATCACCAGCGAAATCGGTGTTCAACCAAATGCGGACAATCTCTTCTGCCAATCCGGGTCCCGTTATCCGGGCACCAAGGCAGAGAACATTAGCATTATTATGTTCCCTGCTCATGCGGGCAGAAAACATCTCTGTACACAATGCGGCTCTTATTTTGGGGTTACGATTGGCGGCCATGGACATACCTATCCCCGTACCACAAATCAAGATGCCACGTTCACATGTGTTATCAGCGACCAGATTACAAACAGTTTTGGCAAAAAGGGGGTAATCGACAGAAACGTTGGAGTTTGTTCCTTGATCATCCACTTGATGCCCCATTTTTTCCAGTAACGGCAAAATTACATCTTTAAGGGCAATTCCACCGTGATCACAGCCAATCGCAATCTTCACTATTATCCCTCAAAACGCTTCATTATTATAACAGCATTCGTTCCGCCAAAGCCGAACGAGTTGGACATAGCGGCACGAATTCTTATGTCTCGAGCGCTGCCCGGTATATAATCCAAGTCGCATTCATCATCAGGATGTTCAAGATTTGCAGTCGGTGGGGCAACCTGGTTGTAAATGGCTAGCGCTGAAAATACAGACTCGATACCACCTGCACCGCCGAGCATATGCCCCGTCATGGATTTAGTCGAACTGATTGCCAGTTTTCTTGCATGATCTCCAAAAACCGTCTTGATTGCCCGCGTTTCAACGACGTCATTTAAAGGAGTTGATGTCCCATGGGCGTTGATATAATCGATATCTTCGACATTCAATTTGGCATCGCCAAGTGCTAGTCTCATACAACGTACTGCACCGTCACCGTCTTCAGGAGGTGCAGCCATATGAAAACCATCACCTGATAGTCCGTACCCTACTATTTCAGCATAGATACGAGCCCCTCTCGCCTTGGCATGATCGAGATCCTCAATGATAAGCATACCCCCGCCTTCGGCAATGATAAAACCATCACGATCCCGGTCAAAAGGTCGTGATGCCTTTTCCGGGAAATCATTGTTGCGGGAAAGAGCTTTCATTGCATTAAACCCCCCAACAGCAAGGGGACAGATAACCGCTTCACTGCCACCCGTTACGGCAGCATCACAGACACCTGAACTCACAAGACGATATGCCTCACCCACGGCATGAGTCCCTGCCGCACATGCCGTCGAAACAGACAAGTTAGGTCCTTTGATCTTTTTTACAATAGAGATCTGGCCTGCACCCATGTTAGGGATAACCATAGGAATGAAAAAAGGCGTTATACGTTTTGGCCCACGGTCGAGGCAAACTTGATGATACTTCTCGATGGAAGATAAGCCTCCCAGTCCACAACCGGTAATCACTCCAATTCGGGTTGCATTCTCTTCCGTAACCACTAAACCCGAATCTGTAAAAGCCATTTCAGCAGATGCTATGGCAAACTGGACAAATCGATCAAGATGTTTGGCCGTTTTTGGATCGATATAATCTTCGGCTATAAAATCTTTTACCTCGGCCGCAATTTTAACATTGTAATCCGTGGTGTCAAAATGCGTGATCAGGCCAACCCCGCTTTTCCCGTCACAAAGCCCCTTCCATGTCTTTTCAGTACCGGTTCCCAGCGGTGTAACAAG
>QKJV01000401.1 GCA_003249165.1 Desulfobulbaceae bacterium
GTGGGAACCCTTTAATTGAAAACGCCAAGGCCAGGAATTCTTCACCCAATAATGCCCGTCCTGCACTGACAGGAACCTCTTATTTCCATTGATAACGAAAGGATCATACCATGTTTAAAATCATCAAGGACGAAACCGCAACGGTTGAACAACTAGCCCAGGGATTTGTTGGAATTGAAAATTATTTGTCGGAAGCCGAGGCGGAATATAAAGACATCAAGTCTGAACTTGAGCAGGCATTTATTAACGGGGAACCAAAAACCAAAGCTAACTCCCTTAAGAATCAGCTTTCAGACTGTCAGATAAAAAAAGACGCTTGCAATACTGCTATGAACCAGATCCTGGAACGTATAGCCGCCCAATTACCCGGTGAAGCCAAGGCCCAGATTCAAACACTGGAAACAGAGTTTCAAACGCTCAAGGCTGAAGAATCCGAGCTTTACAAGGATTTTTTCACAGCATGTGCCAAGGCCATTGCTATCCGGGAAAAAATCATGGGAGTGTCTTATCAAAGCGATACCCGGTCTGAAACCGGCGTCAGGGTAGCCAACCCTCAACTTGAAGTCAAAGCCTTTCACCGCATGGAAACCGATGATTCCGTTTATTTCTATGAGCAGACAGAGAAGGCACGGAAGCAAAACGGGGATTTTGTCCCTGTTAAGCAGCGGTTGGACAAGGTTAGGGGCGAACTCCACACCCTGCGTAAAATGATCGACGATTACACACCGGAAGTGGAAGTTGAAAAGGTCCTGGCCAATTACAGATAATTGTCCCACCAAGTAGGCCCGGCTGCTTGTACTCCAAAACCGCCCTTTATTCCACCGGGCGGACCGGGTTTTTATCAAAGGCTTTGCCATGGGCTCGCGGGTCATTACTTTAATTCCAATTAAAACCTGAGGTTCATCCATAGAGTTTTTTTCATTTTCAATGGTCAAAAAAGGACTTAATCATTTTTTTTATTGCTTAACTTATGATTGAGTTCATATAATCTTTGATACTCTGAAAGACCATTAGTAACCAATTCAGTGTGCTTTAGATCTTTTTCGTCAATTATGACTCGCATGATATGAGTTGGATTTGGTAGTTCTTTGCTCGCGAGAGAGAAAGTGGCTTTTGCTTTTTCACTGGATTCTGTAAATAGATGAACATATGAATGGAGAAGGGATTCAATTGTCGTCAATATTTCTGATAACAGCTCTCTTTCGTAACCATAATGAGCTATTTTTTCATAAAGGACCCAAAAATTATGGCTTTCTGAAAAGACTGACTCCAACACCTTCAGTCCACCATTATGGGTTATAGATATTAATAATAAGCGCATTGTGTCTATTTGAGCTTTCTTCAAATCACGCAGTGCATTTTTTACTTCCTGCTTGGCCTCTTTGAACGTAACTGAATTGCCAGCAATAGAAAACTTTTGTACTTCTGGCAATAACGGAATTAAAAGTGATATGACAGCAAAAGCTATAAAAATCGCTGAAAACTCACCCCCTGAAATTAATTTTGAGCAAAGCAGATAGAGACTTAGAATCCCTATCAAGAGAAACACAATCACACCAACAATGATTAGTATTATTCGCATAAGAGTTCCTAAAAATATACAAGTTGATCTGTGGTTTCGGTTTATCTTTCATACCCACGTATCTAACAGGATAACATGAATATTTTGAATGGTATGCAGATATAAATAATTCTTTTTTAGAATCAATTTTATTGGAAACTATCCTGACTCCCATCAGAATGGCAAGAAAAAAACTGCCTGGTTCAATTACTCCACAGCCTGATTTATTGCACCCTGGATGCAAAAAAGACCTCCCCATTTTTGGGGAAGCCTCACTCACCTCAAAAGTGGGGTCAGTGGCTGGTAGGAGCTCGGCTGAAAATTCAGCTGACCATATCCGTGCTGAGGCATGTGAGATCGGACGAGTTTTCGACCAATCTTTTACCAAAATTTTTTATAGCCATTAACATGGTATTATGCCAGTTGGATGGTGGTGACCTGCGGGGGGATAGGTCAGAATAAATGTCACCAAAACAGGACGGTGGTTTTATATGGGTCGAGAACCACTACTCTTGCCACCAAACTCAATTTAAATGCGGGAATCTCCCACATTATTCAAACCCGATGAAACGCCGGGTTTAGAAAACCGACGCCACAGCGTTGATAGACAGGCCGTTTCAGACCATGCCGCGGACCATATCAGAACCATGACAATGCGGCTTAACCCGACTGATACGGTCTTGTGGGTGATTTCGGCAAAAATTGCCGATTTGAACGCCCAAGATACCTTATTTTATTGGATGTGGCCTTTAAAAACTGGCAGATATTGCCGAGAATAAAAAACCCACTCGGGTGGGCTTTTGAATCGTTCAAATCGCTAAAATTTAGCGTTTTTCCTTTACCGATGCGTGAAAATGGGGTTTTGATAGAAAAAGTTAGAAATAGGGAAGGGCTTGTGATCGCCGCTAAACTTTCACAAAGCCCTTTGAATTTGGTACGAGCGTCCGTTGCAGGTGAACGACTCAAGACCAGACGTAACGATAATATAGGCGATTTTTACCTGTATTTCAAGAGTCTTGTTCCTGCCGGGGGGCTTTTTTATTCAGTAAAATCAAGGGGTGTAATTTGCACTTAAACAGAAGAAACCGGGCATTCACATAGTGAATGCCCGGTTTCAAGAGGTAGGATATATGTTGAACTGGATGGGTGTTGTTTGCACCCATCAATGGGTAAGTTTTTTATACCAGCCGAAAATAACCTGAACATTACTCGAAGATTACCAGTTGATTAGGATTTTAGAAAAATAGATTCTGAATTCTCCATGGGAGCGCCCTATGTTTAACATAGCCCGTGGCTGTGTCTTGAATGGGTTCCTTGATAATGATTATAGCCTGTTCTTCACCAGGGGTGCGAACTTTGGTCGTACCCCATGCAAGGGTGTCGGGAATCACGACACCCCTCCCGGGGAAAACTTCCTTCTGAGCGGCCTATCTTCAACATAGGGCGCAGTAAGGCTGTCATGTGAGATGATTCCCCTGGCAGGATTATTTTATGGCAGCACTCCCTCTTTAATGTCCCCTAACAGGCCAATTACCCCAGCCGGGGTTAATTAGGCGGCTGCCGGTTGTGGTGCATGGGTGAGCACCAAAGGTGTTTGGGGATCATAATCCGGGGAATGTGATCGACAAAATCTTTCCCTTGACATCAGCTCCGGGGCCATTAATGATTAGCTCCAATAAAACAGAATCTGCCTATAACCATCGGCCCATTCTGCCTGATTAACTATACTTTAGGGGTTAAGTTGAAAAAATACAGTATTTATCCTTTCGTGGTTACATTATTATGTGTAGCCATTCCTATTAGTTTTTGGATTATTAAATTCCACGATTTTAATTTTTCTTCTAATTCTGGGAAATGGGCTGATTTTGGTAGTTTCTTTGGCGGTACAATCTCGCCGATATTAGCATTCTTGAGTTTTATGGCAGTAATCCATACGATCAAATTGCAAAAAGATAAGAATGACTTTGAAAAGGAATTGATTGATTCACAGGGCTATTGCGCAAATGCGATTAAATGTTTGGAGCGTGCGTATAGCTCCTTATCGAATAATGCTGTTGCTACAAAGCCTGTCAAAGATCGTTTGGTTTGGCTGAATAGCGCTCGTTTAATTTTACAATCCGAAAAGTTTGCGAACTATATAAGCCCAAAAGCGGCGAGTTCGTTAGCTATGTATGAATCAGAGAGAGAGTATTGGAGTCACAGATTTTATAATCTACTTGATTATACCGGAAGTCGGTCATTTTCTATGGACAAGGATTATTTTGCTAAAGCTAGTAATATCCCCGGAGATGAAATAGAGGAACGTTCAATAAAAGTTATCTATGAAATTGCTTTATCATTTGATGAAGACAAAGATCCAATAAATAATGTATCTGAGTTTTCTCGCGATGAACTTAAAAAGTTTCACGTTAGTCAATGTGGGTTAAAAGCATATCTGGAAGAAAAAATTGCACGTCGGGAAGGGCGCACCCAATCGGGATAGGCCTCCTCATAATTGAGGAACCCTCACAGACCATCCTGCGTCCCCATCCTTCCGCCATCACCCAGAAAATATTTTCCATAATAGCTTGACACCATCCCATAGACCCAGCTAATGTAACGCATTCCCTGCAAATTCAGGGATGCCGGTTTCGCAGCCGGAAACCAAGGACGCAAAGAGGCGTCTGCATTTTATGTGAACGCTTTTTTTGTTCCATGCGTCCATACTGGGCAGCATGGGGGATACCTTCGGGTATGCCGGTTCCTTGGGCCGGTCTGCGAACCCCTATGTTGCCCTTTTTGTTTTTCGCAGAATAGAAAGGGCTTGATCACAAATCCAAGGAGGCCCTACAATGGAACGCCAAACTTTATCGCGAATCACCACCACGCCTATCAACCAAGGCAATATCATCCAATTAACACCCCCCAACGCACCCACATGGATGCAGATGGCCAAACGGCTTCATAATGATGGCCATAAAAACTTTAGAAGAGTTTATTCTATCGCCAGAATAACTGCACAGGAAGTAGCTTTTCCAAGAGACAATTCATTTTTTGCTCTGATTGACAATATGGAGTTGATCAAGAATAGTTCTTTCGAGTTCAATTTTGCAATAGATAAGATCGAAGAAATATACAACGAGGCATATTCTCTTTCTATCCAGGAAGACCATTCCCCACTGGCTGATGTGATCCCTTTTCCAATGTCAGTGAAAGGGGGTGCCAAATGATTATCAGAACTGAAAAAAAGAGCAACTACACAAGGATGCCGAATGAATTCCTGTTGGACGAAACCATTTCTGATAAGGCCCGGGGAACTCTTGCTCGTCTGTTGTCCAGGCCGGATGATTGGAACCTTAATATCAATTATCTGGTGAAGACTGGCAAGGACGGCCATACTGCTGTCAGGTCCGCGATCCGTGAACTGGAAGCCGCCGGATATATCCAAAGAGACGTTTCCAGGCATGCCAACGGGCGGATCATTGGGGTGGAGTATATCATTCATGAGAGCCCGGTTAAGCCCTGCTGGGATAGACCGGCACCAGAGCCAGAGCAATCCTGCGTGGAAGAGGTATCAGGCAATGAGAACGAAATCACCTTGCAGGCACCCGAACCGGAAACAACTGTTCAGGAGGAACAAATCTTGGTGGCCCCCGCCACGGGACCACAAGCTCAGGATGCCCATATTGAGGATGTAAGCATTGAGGATAACCGCATGCGGGAAACCCAAAACAAGGGAACCGCTCCTATAATAACAAATGATATTAAACAAACACTGAAGGTAATAACGACTACTACGCCGGGCCCAGAACCGGGAATTTGTGATCAGGCCATGCCGTTGT
>QKJV01000423.1 GCA_003249165.1 Desulfobulbaceae bacterium
AGTAATCCCATCACCGTAGGGGCTATGTCCATCTGGCTGATTGGCGTGTCGATCTGGCAGGGGCGTATATGCCCTGGTGCCATGATCAACAGAGGAATCTCATAGCTCGGTAAAGGTATACGCTCGCTGCCATATACCCGCGCCCCATGATCGGCCACCACCACAAAAAGGGTGTTGCGATACCAGTCCGTTCGCTTGCTTTTTTGCAAGAATTCGCCCAAGGCATAATCAGCATATCGCACACCGTCCGGGCGGCCTCCGCCATGCGGACGAACACCATCGATCCCCACGGGAAAGGTATACGGTGAATGGTTGGAGGTGGTCATGATAATGGAGAAAAAGGGTTTGCCGTTTTGCGACTGCTCTTCAAAGGTGCGGCGGGCATGGTCAAAAAGATCCTGGTCGGATACACCCCAGATGTTGGTAAACCGGGGAGAGTCGATGTCCATTCGGTCACTGACGGTAAAACCATTGGCGGTGTAAAAATTTTTCATGTTATCAAATTGGCTATAGCCGCCATAGAGAAAGCTGGTTTGATACCCGTTGTCCCGCATGCTTTTTCCCCAAGTGGCTATATGCTCGTTTCCTGGACGCTTGATGATCGACTCGCTCGGAATTGGCGGAAATGAGGCGGTAATGGCTTCGAGTCCACGGACAGTTCGGGTGCCGGTTGCATAGGCACGGTTGAAAAACATCCCTTCTTTGGCAAGGGCATCCATGGAGGGGGTGAGATCCTTATGTGGAGAAGCTAGTGCCTGATCAATGTCCAAACCTCGGCCGCAGACATCGACATGTTCACAGCCAAACGATTCCTCGACAATGACCACCACATTCATTTTTCCCAATCCCTGAGAGATATAGCTGCTCTGTCGAGTGAGATCACCAGATTGAGGCGCGGTTCTGCTGGTGTCCGATGCAAGTTCGTCATCAAGAATGGTTTGGAGCTTCTGGGGATTACCGGTACGATAAAAAGCATCGTAGTCGAGTTTATTGGTATGAAAGGCTTCAAAAAAACTACTGATGCCATTGGCGGTAATTTCGTTGATAATTCTGTTGTCGGAAAAATCAAAACTGTGGGTAGAAAAAAAATACTGGCCAAGGGTGAGCATCAATGCAAAGGCGGCTAATCCTTGCATTCGACGGCTTAAAGTCTTCTCTGGAATATTTGCCATGACCACTTTTTTCAGTATCAGTGACAACATGATCGATGCATAGATGGCCACCAGAATCATAATGGCAACAACGTGATACGATTCAAAGATATTGCCAATTACCTCGTGGGGATAAATGAGGTAATCCACTGCCACTAGGTTGAATCGAGAGTTGAATTCCTGAAAGAAGTAGTATTGGGCCACGGTGAGAAAAAGTATGGTGAAAAATCCAATCCAAAGGGCACATGCAAGAAAAAATCGGCCAACCGGATGACGATGCCAGCGCGCAGGAAAGCTGTAGAGGTAGAAGGTCAATGGGGCCAAAGCCACACTCAGAAGAATGATATCATTCAGACCCCCTACAAGAAGAGACGGGATGATGCTCCATGGAGATCCCAACGATTGGGGACTGCATGCCATAACCAGTATGAGGCGAAGAATGAAAGAAGTTGCGAGATAAAATCCAGCCAGGGTGGTGACAACAGATAAGCGCGCATCACTGAGCACGCCCTTTTTAAAGGAGGAGGAGAGTGAAGATCTCAATCTGGCCAGATGGAAAACTGGTGATCGGGTCGATGTGGAATAGGTCGAAAACATGGAGGCTCCCAAAAGTTTAAAAGTAATCTTGAACCCCTCTTACCCTATTCATGGTGAAGAATGGATGAATGGAACCAGGGTGGTCTCTTGAGGACGTCTATCTGCTATAAACTGGTAACTCATGAATATTACATATATTAGCTATACTAAAGTCTGAAAACCTTCGATCGAGCCTAGCAAGTCGATTTCGTCAACATCAAATATTTTCCCTTGATATCTCACCACTTGCTCCAACCTTTGTAGAATATTCCTCGCAAACAGGCTTGATCCGAAATTGGCGGGAGAATGAGCTTATCAGTGGCCTGTTGCAAAAAAGAGCCGCTGTTCCAGCAACAATTGCACCAAAAAAATGCATTGAAATATTGACCAGTTTACCGGCCTTTTTTACCATTGACCAAGCAGCGACATAGGAAATCGGAAAAATCCGGTCATGTTGGCGGATAATCCTTGGTCAAGGAAAGGAGAAATTCCAGGACTTCCTCCTGGGAAATGCTGGCCAGGTCACGTTGGTTAAATTGTGCGGCAAATCGGTGGAGTACGAACTCACATGTCTTGATGGTATTTTTTTCGAGTTGGCTCGGTGGTACTGCAGATGGAAATTGATCGCTTGAGAAACTTTCATGGTGCACCTCCTGCGGTTGGGGTTGCGTGAGCGATATGCCCTCTATGAAGTATACACCATGATCAAATAGGCCACGGGTTCCCGCTTACTGGTTCAGGAAACATCTTAAAAAAGCCTCATCGGCGATTATTTGATCTTTCCAATCTCCACCTTGAAAAAAAATGTGTTACGCGGCACCACCTAAGGGATTGTCTATTGCAAAACGCCAACTGCCATCACTCTGGCGACGGACAACATCTGAGGTTGTCCCTCCTATTGTGACAGGAGTTCCATCAGGTCCAGCGCCAGAAAGAGTCCAACGCGAATACAATATGGCAACATCCTGCTGTTCTATTACTCGAACAATTGTATTATCCATCTTTCCATTCAGTGCAAGAATCCCTTCAAGCACCTTTCTAATGGCACCATGACCAGACACAACCTCCGGCGCACCCGGAGGCAAGATCACCGCGTTCGGTTCATACAACGCTATCATGTCATCCAGATTCTTCGCATTAAATCGCTCAACGAATAATTCGTGAACTTGTTTCGCTGTCGTTGCTTTCATAATTTTCTTCCTCACCAGCAATTTTCGTGAAACATAAAACTGCCCCCTCCCCCTTCTCTTCGCGCGTGAAAACGGGTCGCCTTCTCACTCCTTGTCAGGAAAAACCTCAAGTCGGGCCTGCGTAAAATAGACTGAGACTGCCAGTATCCATCTTAACCACGCCCTGATGCTATCCAAGAAATCGTGGCACTTCTAACTGATCTTTCCGAAGAAATAAACTTTTGGAACCCGCCATCACTATTTAAACTATCTCTTTTTTCAGGCCTCCTTGATTCCTTTCATCCCTTTGCTCTACAATCATTTCTATGGGCTGACTATGAAACCACAAGAGGTAAACTGGGGAAAAGGCTGCCTTGTTCGGTGGCGAGAGAGGTTCGTTGCGGATCGTTGTAGTCGGTCTTCCGGATAATTACTGGTTGTATGGAGGTTGCATTGAAAATAGTTTTAATACTATCCATGCTTTTCTTGTGTTTTGATATTGTATTGGCAGAAGCATATGAATGCAATACAATTTTTGAGGATAAAAATATTAGAATATGTGCTAGTCCTAAAATTAATCTAGAATTTGAACCTGCTCAACTTTACATGATCTATGCTGTCAATAAAAAAAATAAAAAATCATTTTACATTTCCGATGAATACGATTTGGAAGCAGTAAAATCTGTAAAAAAAATTTCAGATTCCTTATATTTCTACAAGGCATCATTAGGAGGAAACTGCATTAATTGTGAATTTAGGCATGTTTTAATAGGAATTTATCGCCAAAAAATTTTAAATTTTGGTGAATTTTCAGGATTTGAAGATATCGATTCTGATGGTAAACCAGATTTTTTTATATATGAAATGAGCAGAGAAGGTGAAGCTCATGTTGATGATGTGTATGTAAAAGTAAAGATGGTGATTAAAAAGGGAAGGCTTGTTATTGTAAGATAAAGAAGCACACAGCCCCGCTTGCACTGCGACGGCAAAAAACCGCCTCGCGTGAAGCTGGCCGTTAACCTTGCCATTTGCGTTCCTAATAACCACCCAATATCTGTCTTTTTTATACTGCTACCGTTCAGGCACGACGTATAATCAGGAATAACCTCAGGCCTTGCCTACGCGAAACAGATTGAGACTGCCAGTATCCATCTTCATTATGCCTTGATTCTGCCCAGAAAATGGGGCCACTTTAAGCAGGAGCAAAATTTTCATGGTTCTGGGCGCAATATTACACGGTGCCAGTTAAACATGTTCCATGGGCTTGACCCAAAAATGGTTCTCTGAAACAAAATTTTTACATAAAATTCATATCTATTTTTTGTATTGTTTTTACGTATTGATAATCCCAAGATACGAGGTAAACAAATATTAAAATACTGATTAATTTGACTAGCAGAACGTTAAAAAATCCCAAATCCTGGGATAACAACATACCGATAGTTCACACTTAACCTTTTTAAGTTTTATAAACAAAAAGGTGATGCATGTGCGGCGCTGAAAGAACTTTCCCCTTCCTTTCGTGAACTCTACGCAAAGACAGGACGACTGCCGATTCAGCCCGAACAATTGCACTGCTCCCTGCTCTTGCAAATTCTCTATTCAATCCGCAGTGAGCGCATGATGGTGGAACCATTCGATTACAATTCTCCTTTTTCACTGTTTTGTTGATCTTTCCAGAGTAACCCAAGCCAACGGGCTGGCGGAGATTATGGCACCAGCCAAAAACAAACGCAAACGAGTGAAAAATATCTTTGGACGGATGAAGACGAACGCCTAGCCTCGCAAAGGAAGGTACAAGAGCGAAGAGAAGACCGGCTGGCTGTGTACAATCTCGGTGCCACCTATGCCTGTCCCGTAAGCCCAATCTGTAGATTGTTGCCTCTAGATAACAGCAAAGCTTTTTCGATGAGGCATGAGAATTTTCAACGCTGAAAATGTGCAGATCACAGAGGTGAAAAAGCTCCAAAGAAACGAGATCAAAGGTCAAGCGAAGCAAGAACAGGAAGGAAATACTCTTTGAAAAGGACCTAAGTGCCAAGGAGGGTACCATGAGTGTTCAGAACAGAGTCAATATCTCCTGCTTTTTCCTTGTTATGATTTTAGTGGCTGGTTCGTCCTCCGACTGCAGCGCTGCTCCAAAGAACCAGGCGCATTTGTCGACCTCAATCGAACGGACCACCGACCATTTAATCGAAGCACTTGTGTCGCAGGGTTTCGAGGTCAGCCGTGGCTTCTTCCGGCTGTACACCATGGATGATTGCCAGGTTTCTTTTGATGTGATGCACAGCTGCTATGGCAACAATCCGGCGGCGCCGTACGTGACCTTCGCTGTGCCGCCCTGGGAGGGGGAAGAATACCTCGACCCGGCCACTCGCGACGCCATCGGCGAGCTGGAGCCAGGATACACGGGGACGTTTCGCTTCGATCCGAAGGAGGCTATTCTCGTCTTTGGGCGGATGCCGCCGCCGGCC
>QKJV01000126.1 GCA_003249165.1 Desulfobulbaceae bacterium
GAATCTGCCGGAGATACAACAGTTGTTTCATCTATTGGCATGGGGCGGCAGTGCTGATAACGTATCTTCCTTTCGAAAATTTTCCGGGCTGTTGTAAAATGTTCAATTGGTTCAAGGCATTCCTTAGAATTCACGCCGTTACGGGAAAGAAATTTCCGATTGCCGAGCAGTTCCCTTGAAAGTGGCAGGTCGAAATTCCAATAGCCGAGCAGACTGGAAATCCGCGATCCGGTCGCCAGACGGAAAAGATAGGGGGCTTTTTCCCTGGCTGTCGAATAGAGAAAATTAATAATCCGATCGCCGAAGAGTTCCTCGGTTATCACCTGATAATTTGCTCGTTCCACGTATTGATGCATTTGTTCTCTCTTAAAGCGATGATCGTTCCTTTTTTATATCGATGCCAATACTGATAAGCATAATGCGAATTAAATTAGCGACGCGCTCCAGATCAATGCTGTCCTCAATAATTTCCCGCCTGCATTGATCAAGAAACAATTCCGTATCAATTTTTCCTGTCAGGGAAAAGAGCAGAGAACGTATTTCCAGAGGAAGGGGGACAGTGCCACTCAGCATGGCACGTATATCATTGCTGAAATATTCCCAGGACTCTTGCAGATGGCTCAGCCTCAGACGGTGCCGGTAATTTTTTTCTGCGGCTTCATTGAATTCTTGCGCCGTCATTTTAAATGGGGCGCGATTGGACATTTTCCCTCCGGTTATTGACTGTACCAGCCTGCCGCAGACAGCATTCCGGTCTGGGTCAAGCAGTCGGTTTTCAAGATCGGTGAGAGTATCCTGCAATTGATTCATTTCCAGCAGATCAGCCGCCTCTTCCCGAATGAATCGAAGCAGAGCGAGACGGTATTCACGATTGTGAATTCGCATATAGCCGGGATAACGCCTGCTTGGCCGGACATTTTGGGCGTAACGCAAGATGTGCAGCAGAAAAGAGTTCGGACTGTCCTTGCGGACAAAAAAAGTCGGGAGACCCACTGCCGTTCCAAACAGGATCTGCCGTCTTTCACTTTCGATAAAAGGGGTACTGGGGATATGCTGATGATTAAAGCGGCGGCTGGTGATGAGTTTAAAAGACAGGCAATTAAGCAGCATCTGCAGGTCAGCAGCCCGTCCCAGGTCATTGCCAAAGTTTTCAAAAAGTGAATAGTAGCGGGACTCGAAACCTGAAAACCCCATGACACGTTGCTCCCGCAGCTTGATCAGTTGATAGAGGGACATTCTCCTGTCAAAGACTCCAAGTGAATCGAGATCTTCTTTCAGCCGCAGATCATTGCCGAGAACCCCGTCCTGACAGCAGTTTTTTTTGGTCGACAGCAGTGTTACGGGATAATCAAGCAGCCGGAAATCCGGCAGGAAGTCCCCTTTGAGTCTGAAAAAACGCCCTATAAATGAGTCCATTGGCAGAGGGCCAAACGGGGTAAGGGCATGACCGAAGAATCTGTTACGGGCTTTTTTCTTCCAACGGCGCCAAAACATGCGCAGATGGGTATAGTCGAGCTGATGTGGAAGGAATCCGAGAACTCTTTCCGGATGAAAATCCTCAAAACCAAGACGATAAGGCGCGGCAGTATATGTGCCCACGAAAAGGGGCAGAAAATGTTCCATGATTTTTATTGCCAGGTCACCCAGATATTTTTCATGGGAGGGAGTAAAGCCGGAATGCATATCCTGCATGAGACCTGTCAATTTTTTGCTGCCGAGACTGACATGGGTGCCGTTGTTTGCCAGACTTATGTTGGAGTTATGGGGTAAAACAACGAGATTATATGTAACGATACCCGCTTCCCGCAGTTTCATGACCGCATTCATCTGACTGCGGCTCAGCACCTGATGACACAAACCCATATAACGGTATTTTGCCTCGCCATCGTTCCAGCCGGATAGGCATGGGCTCATAAAAAGTTCCCGATAAAACGAGTCGGATATGTTTTCATTGAGGCGACGTTGGCGGATGGGAGGATGCGGAGAGAAAAAGAGCAGCGCTTTCTGGCCATTTTTTTCAAGCGCGAATTTTCTGTTGGCGTACTGCAGGAGAAGCTGGCTGAAAAGAAATCTTTTTGCCGTTTCGCGGGCTATCCCAAAGCCGGGAGAAGAAGTGCTACGCCCTGTGACAACATAGAAGGAAAACGTCTCGGGGGAGGTGTTGTCGCTCAGAAAATGTTTCATGAGCTGGCGACCTGTTGATTTCATGTTTGCTCCGGGATGTCTTTGCTCGCCGAGAAGATCCGCCAGGGAGAGCTTCAGCAGATAGCTCACCGGAACCCGGAGATAGGATTCGCCATCATTGTGAAAGAAAAATCGATCACAATCAGTTCGTAACTGACTTGCCGGGTTTTGCTTGTCCGCCCGCATGTCTTCGTTTAGAACATCTTTGGCGTCGCTATTAAGGTGCCGGAGGGGAAAACGGACCCATGAATTTTCCCAGATATTATCAAAATTTTCACTGAAGTACCGTTCCAGATTCCGGCATGCGGCTTGAGACGTCTCGCCGGATTTCATGCGGCGGAAAATATTGGCGTAATAATTGGATGTTTCGATAATCTGTGGGAGGTCAACATGAAAGCGGTCTCCGGCGACGGCAACCTGCAGTTCATTTTCCGTTCCGGCAGTGACATCCCCGGCAGAGAAGGGAAGGGAAGAGATATCATCAGGATGCGATCCCAGGAGACTAAGACATTCGGTAATATTCGGAACCGGTGAAACAGTCTTTTTCGTAGTTGAATAAATGTTGTTTTCCATGCAATAACCCCTTAATTATCAATTTCAAGTCCAATCTAAGGGGCAATTTTAAGGATTTTGTTATTGTTGCGATAACATTTGGTTAATGCAAATTTTTTCTGCTACCCTTCGGTGAAAAATTTTCCGAATACGCTGAAAAAAACCGCACCAGAGCTTCAACCGGGAGGTTGGCTGAAAGTTAGGGGTAATTACAAAATATAATTGAAAATTATGGGGATTCTAACAATATGGCTGTTTAATGCATTTCGTTCCATTCATTTGAAGTCATGCAATAAAGAACCAGTCTCGTGAATTTCCGGAAAATTGTTGGAATAAAGTAAGTAGACTTTTGGTTGTTTACTTCTTTTAATTTAAAGAGTTATGGGGGTGTGTTGTGTCGGGCAGATCATTCAAATTTGAAAAGATTTTTTCCACTGCTGAGGCAGCAGCGTTTCTGCGGAAAATGGCGGACAGCATTGAAAGCGGGAATGTGGAACAGATGCAGGATCTCGATTTTGCCCTTGATGATATTAAAAAACTCAAAATCGGCATTAAACGTCAGGACGAGTTGCTGGAACTTAAGGTAAAGGTGAAATGCGGCCTTCCGGAAATTCTTGAATCAGCTGCTGATGAGCAGGAAGATGAGGCTAAACCGGAAGGGGTGACACAATATACCTCTCTTAAAAAAAAGATGGATAAAAATTTCAAGGCAATGGGTGTCATGCTTGATGCCGGGTCGCTTCCTCATCAAACCATGATTGCAACATTCCTTGAAGATTCAAAACAGATGGTCCACTATCCGGGCTATGGCGATGAATTTTATGAATCATACATGGCTGCCTGTGTAAAATTCCAAACACTCTACGAAAGTGGATCTGTCGAGGCTGTGCGGGAGCATTACGGGATTTTGCGCACAATGAAGAAAGAGTGTCATTCCCGCTACAAATGAGCCTCTGCAAAAGAGGTGAACATGAAGCTGATAAAAAAAGCTCGCCAGGGGATTACAGCGGTGTTGAGGTAGATTGTTATTCACGGGTCTTTAATCGCAAGGTGCAGTTGCTGCCGCATCTTTACAATCCAATCCTGTCCGGAGGCTCAGTGCTGTGGGCGGCACTTGAGCACACAAGAAAATATCGGGCATCCCAGCTTTTTGATTTCATTCACACCACCATCAGTCCTGATTTATTCAGAGAATATTCGAAACTCTTCTTCATCTCCGCAAGCTGAAGGGACTTGCGTTTGTCTTTTCCCATGGTCATGTTATTCGCTGCCTGCTCTGGTTGCTGCTGGAAAATCTGACAACTCCGGAAGATGCCTCAATGAAGACCTATGCCGGATTGCGGAGATCACTGCGTGTTCCCAACATCTCAATCTTGAAACTTCGTTTTATTGCAGACGAAGAGGTCGCTTTCAGTAACTTTATCGTCAGTCATATTCCCTCTGATTTAAGAAGGGGCTGCTGAATAAACAGCATTTCCCTTTCGCTCTTTTTCGTTAACCTCCCTCTCCCGCGGATGTTCCACTCTCTTATTAAATTCTAATAATTTCCTATGCAAAACTAAGAAAAATTTAACTGTAACCAAATACAGGCCTGTTTTTATGGAATAAATGAGAAATAGATACATTCCATTTTTTTCATATTTACATGGAAAAGAAGTTAGTCGCTTTGTCGATGGCCTGGGATGTTGTGGGAGAAGCGGAGTGACAAGGAGGTGACATGACAACGATGTATTTCAGATCAATCTGGATTTCAGACGCCCATCTTGGCTCAAAAAACGTCAACAGTTCTTATTTATTTGAATTTTTGCAGAACACGGAATCCGAATATCTCTATCTTGTCGGGGATATTATCGATTTCTGGAAATTGCAGAAAAGAGCTTACTGGCCGGATATCAACAGAAGCATTGTCCGTAATGTGCTGCGCAAAGCGCGATCAGGGACAAAGGTGATCTATATCCCCGGAAACCATGACGAAATTCTCAGGCAGTATGACGGCCAGACGTATCATGGGGTTGTCTTTGCCAATGAGACCATTCATGAAACAGCTGATGGGAGGAAGTTCTTGGTCACCCACGGCGATGAATTTGATTGCGTTGTGCAGCAGAATAAATGGCTGGCCGAGCTGGGCAGTTTTGCCTATGAGGTCCTCCTTTCAGTCAGTGGTTTTTATAACAGGCTTCGCCGGAGGTTGGGTTTTTCCTACTGGTCATTGTCTGCCTTTCTCAAACACAAGGTGAAGCAGGCAGTCAATTTTATGGGACGGTTTGAAGAGATTGTCATCGGTGAAGCCAGCCGCCGCAATGTGGATGGATTGATCTGTGGCCACATTCATCATGCTGTGATCAAAAAATTGAATCATATCAGTTACAACAACATTGGTGATTGGGTTGAAAGCTGCACGGCCTTAACCGAAACGACTGAAGGTCGCCTTTCTATTATCAGATGGACGGAGGAATACGCCTTCTCCACGGCAGAGGATAAATTGTATGCGAATAGTTATCGTAACCGACGCCTGGCACCCTCAAGTTAATGGGGTTGTGACCACATTAACCAGGACAACGGCCGTTCTCAGCGAACT
>QKJV01000307.1 GCA_003249165.1 Desulfobulbaceae bacterium
CGCATTTTCCAGGCGGAAGGCAAAATGACCGATACTGCGCATTCCCTGTTTGAGAGCAAGCTGAGCAGCAGCGTTTAACAGTACACCGGTAAGAATAAGCGGAAGATATTTATTCATCGTTAGTATAGATTTTGTAATTTTTTTTAATCTGATTCATTAGCCTTAAAATTTAATGAAAACATACCCTTTTGGACCGTTGGAGTCCAGCAGAGATGGGTGGGGAAGAAAATCTTGCCACTTTTTATAATCCTTCATAGTGACAATGAGTACGCTTCTTTTTTTATTTTCTTCGATCAGCCTGCGTGCCTGCTGAAGGTCGAGGATTTTTGTCTTTGCCTCAGGGAATTGTGTTCCAAACCGTAATTCGCCTGGGGAGTCAATTATGAAGATGTCTTCCCTTTTATATTCCCAGCAGACATTGTGAACTGTTTCTTCGCTGGATAGGATAATAGAATTTTGCCCGATATCGTCCTTGTGGCGTTGTAATAAGAGATCAGGAGCTTTTTTTTCCAGGGTAAGATTGGGCATGATAAAATTGGCAAGAAAAAGAAGCAGCACCGGAGCAAGACCGAACAAGAGAATTTTGCGGCCAGGAATGTCATTACGGAGAGCGGCGATGAAGAAAATAACCATTACTGCCAGACCATTGGCAGCCATGAGCCATTTCCAGGTTTTTGTTTCAGGCAAAGAAATATTGAATTCAAAAAAACGGGTGTAAATCATTAAGCCGACTGTTGCAAAAAATAATAAACTGTACAGTAATATTGCACCTAAGGTCCCGTAGTGGAAACCGCGTGTCTGACCTTTTTCAAACCCCTTTTTCATGCCTACACTTAGAAGAATAGCGAACGGAGGAAAACAGGGCAAAATGTATGTCAACAGTTTGCCGTTGGAAGCCGAAAAAAAGAGAAAAGGGAAAACAAACCAGCAGATACTGAAAGTAATCAAGCGGGTGGTATTTTGTTCATTTTCGACCGCTGAATGAGACTTGCCGAAAATACCAATTAAAGCCGCCGGTACAAGAAAGAGCCACGGAAGAAACATCAACGGCGCATTGATGAAAAAGTACCAGAAAGATTCTTTATGTTGCGCATTCTTGGCAAAAAAACGATGAATATGTTCATTCCAGAAAAAGAAATCCCAAAATCGCGGTTCACGAAGGTGTATCAGAATACTCCAAGGCAATGAAATGAGCACCGCTGTAATTATTGGCAACCAGGCCATACGGAAGATATCACGAAAGCGTTTTCTGATTACGAGATAAGGTACAAGAGCAAGCACTGGAAGGGTAAAGGCAAGAAATCCTTTGGTCAAGAAGGCTAGACCGCAGAAGATGCCGGCCAGAAAAAGGTATTTTTTTTCCTGCCGGGAACCCGCTGATGATTCCGTTGCCTGATAAAAAAAGACCATGCAACCGGTCAGCACGCAGCTGAGGAGGCTGTCCAGCACGCAGAACGTGCCTACCGCATACACCTCAAGCGTCGTCAGAAAGATAAGTGCTGCCAGTGCTGCAGTTTCATCATTATTTTTAGATGCGCTTGTGCGTACCATGCTGAAGATAAAAAAAGCCGTAAGAGCAACAGACAGGGCAAACGGCAACCGGATGGCAAAGTTGTTTTCGCCAAACAGTTTCATTGCTGCAGCAATGGCCCAATACCCAAAAACAGGTTTTTCAAAGTAGCGTATTCCATCAATATGCGGTGACACCCAGTTGCCGGTGACAAGCATTTCGCGAGGGACTTCGGCATACCGTGCTTCGTCGGGAACAAACATTGGTCGTACACCAAGAGGAATGATGTACAGTATGACAATCAGGCCAAGAATAAGAAGAGCATATTTTTTACCAGTCGACATTACTTCTGCTCTCCATTGGGGTGTGCCGGACTTACCACTGTTCCTTTCTCGGAAGAAGGCTGCCTGTTTTGAGTGATAAACCATGAAGTTATTGGTTCTCCGTGCAGAAGTCCTTCTGTAATTTTCTCTTTGAAATGATCGGAATTGAGCCCTGCCAGATCGTTTTCCTTTTTATTAAACGCAACAAGAATAAAGGGTGGAGCTTGTTTATTTAATTCTTTCACGTCGGCAGCAAAGTGGAGTTCATCGGAACGGCGTTCACTGTTGAGGGCATATTTGATGCCGTCGCCATCCGGGTTGATTTTATAAAGGATTACCGGAACGTTGTGTTGGTATTTTTTTTCTGTTTCCGTCACGAAAAGACGTCCCGATTCCCGATGTGATATCCATGGTTCAATTAACATTGCTTCTGCGGCCATGATAGAACCGATACCGGCGGCGGCAAGGCCCAGTAGACGGATTTCCTTTCCTGCAATTCCGCGCAAGGAGAAGAAAAAAAAGAGAGAACAAATTGCCCAGACAAAAAAATAAAAAATCGGCGGGCGATAAGATAACGGTGAGCCCACGTATATAAAAGTGACTATTGAAAGTGCGAGAAAAAAGAAAAAATTAAGAAGCAGAAGCGCTCTCTCAAAAGTAAATTCTTTATTGTTTCTCACAGCAAGTTCAATGCCTCTGCCGAGAAGCAGAAAAAGAGCAGGAAAGAGGGTCAACAAATATCGACTATGTCTTGTTGAGGCAAACGAAAAGAGAATAAGAACGAAAAAAAACCAGCAGAGAGCTAAACGAATCGTCTTATCTGTAAAGAGCTGTTGCAGAGCGTTTTTGTCTTTTTTGAGACCGACAAAGCCCAAAGAGGCAGGAATCCACCAGGGGGCTGAGCCGGAAAGGAGATAGAGAAAATAATAATAGAATGGTTCATTTGCTTCTGCTCCTATTCGTCCGGTTACCTGCATCATCACAACCTGATGAACCAATTCCATTCCTCCAGATTTCCACACGAAAATCAGTTCAAGAGTTATGCATATCAAAGTCAGGAAAAATGCTTTTAAGGCAAAAGAGAAAAGAGCACGCCATTTTTTCTCGCAAACAAGGAAAGATGACCATATCCCAATGGGAAGCACCAGACCAACAGGACCTTTGGTGAGAAAGGCAAACAACATCATGACAAAAGGCATCGCCTCTTTTATGAAATTATTTTTCTGACTGGTCCTGTAATGGCCAAGATAGAGAAAAAGGACGGAAAGAGTTATCCACAGAGCCAGTAACATATCAATCGTCGCCCTTCCAGCTTTTAACCAGTAGTCCGGGCAGGTTGCCAGGCAAACTGCTGCAAAAAGAGCCGTGGTATTACTGATTTTTTTCCCTAAGACAAAGGTAATGCCGACCAGCACGGCTGCTGCAAGCGAGCTGGGCAGGACAGTCGAAAGCGGTGTCATTTGTCCTGCCGCTTTAGAAAAAAACCAGGAAAGCCAGAAGAAGAGCGGTGGATAGTCAGGGTAGGGTGCACCCATGACAGTTGGTAGCAAGGTCGGCCCGTCCGTCACCATTATTTTCGTAAACAGGCCATTTCTTGCCTCCAACCCATAGAGGTCACGCAAAGGAGTTGCCCATATGTAAGAGAGCAATGAGCCAGTTGCTAGATACAGGGGGAAAAGGCGGTTGTTTGTGAAGGCCGGTACCTGTGTCTCGGCCATTTCAGTTGCTTCCTTCCTGTATGGAGATCCATCCTTCCCGACCTTTAAGTCTGGAATGAATAATCCTTCCGTAGGGAATGTTATGCTGGTTGTCCAGCAGCTCTCTTAATGGGACAAAATGGACCTTTCTTTTATGAGCCATATTGAGAAAATCAAAAAACAGTTGATTACAGATACCACCTTCAACCTCGGCATGGATTGTCAATACGTTCATACAATCTTGCTGGAACAGGCTGAGCAGGTAGTCATTATAATTGTGTTCATCAATACCATTTTTGCCGATCAGCTCATCATATGTCGGCAGTGTGGTTGGGATCTGCGGTCGGCTGAGGGGATTGTTCTCTATTAACGGATAAAAAATGGAGCTGCCGCGGCAGTCGCTGTTATATCTGCCCGGTAATTTTTCGCGCGCCTGCAGAGCGGCAGGTGTTATCCGCCAGGCAGGAGCAGCAAAGCACTCAACAGGTCTTTGGGTTATATCGGTAAGTAAGCGTAACCCTCGCTCTATATCGCGCTGAATATCTGCTGCTGAGAGATTCATGATTCGTGTCTGCCAGTGATGATGATCCCAGGCATGCAGACCTATTTCATGCCCTTCCTGTGCTGCAAGTCGAATTTCATCAGCAGCTTTTTGGCCGATTATCGGACCAGGCCAGAAAGTTCCTCTAAAGAGAATGTCCCAGCCATACAGGCTTGCCGCTTTGCTGCGGAGCATCTTGACCAGAAAAGCGGGACGCAGAAGCCGCCAAAGATGACGGCCCATGTTGTCCGGACCAACGGAGAAAAAAAAAGTCGCCTTGACCCGGTGTCGGCGCAAAGTGGCAAGCAGGGCGGGGACCCCTATCTTGGTGCCGCGCAGCGTATCCACATCTATGCGAAGGCCGGCAATGATTGGCTCTGTCATCAGTGAACATCCTGACCTGTTTCATGGCGCAGAAAATAGTCAAGCGTTTCCTTGATTGATTGCTCAAGGGGAACCTGTGGTTGCCAGCCAAGCAGACGGTTTGCCTGACGGATTGAGGGCCGTCTGTGCTGGACATCTTCATATCCTGAACCGTAGAAAGCCCGAGCCTCAATGGAGCGGATACCGGCAAAGGGAGGAAATTTATCCCGTAGCGGGTGCTTTTCAAATTTTTCAACCAAAATGTGCGCCAGTTCGCTGATACTTGCCTCGTTGGTGGGGTTGCCTATGTTAAAAATTTTAGAAGCGCAGCAATTGTTCTTGTTTTCAATGATACGGAAAAGGCATTCGACTCCATCCTTGACATCGGTAAAGCAGCGCCGTTGACTGCCGCCATCCACCAATCTGATTGGTGTTCCTTCAACAAGATTGAGGATGAGCTGGGTGATAACGCGTGAACTGCCGATACGAGCGGACATGAGGCTATCCAGACGGGGGCCGACCCAGTTGAAAGGACGAAACAGGGTAAATTGAAGGCCTTTTGTCGCGCCATACGCCCATATAACCCGGTCAAGGAGTTGTTTGCTGCATGAATAGATCCAGCGCTGTTTGTGAATGGGACCGAGGACGAAATTGCTTGTTTCTTCATCGAATTCCGGATCTTTAGACATGCCGTATACTTCCGATGTAGACGGGAAAAGTATGCGCTTGCCGTATTTGGCGCAATAGCGTACGATCCGCAGATTTTCTTCAAAATCCAGCTCAAAGACACGCAGAGGATTGCGGACATATTCAGCCGGGGTAGCAATAGCGACCAGCGGCAGAACAATGTCACACTTGCGGACATGGTATTCGA
>QKJV01000078.1 GCA_003249165.1 Desulfobulbaceae bacterium
AGGCCTGGCAGGTTATTATAAAAGCAATGATAACGCCGGGTTCATAGGGCTCATAGATAAATTATTGGTTAAAATAAGAAAAGATTGGCGGGACAAGGAAGGGGAAGATATTTTTTGGAGGATATGCGCGAATACATTTGCTCCGACGGAAAATATAACTGCCCACAAAGACATCTATGAAAAAGTAGACATAGTGGAAGCGGTCGCTGATCTCCTCGGCTGGTTCTCGGATAACGGCGAAAATTGCGCACAGGAAAGGGATGATTCCTTCGGCAGGTTTCTTGGAATATTGTCCAACATCGTTGCATTGTTAACCAAAGCGGCTTATGCCACGCATGTTTACACTTTCTGCGATCAGAACATTGAGTTGCTGGCATCCGGATTGATAGAGCCTATTCCCTCGCAATGGCCGACTGCCGGGCTTGTTGATTTCAGTAAAGAATTAAGGCATGTCATCGTTGGCCGCTTTATGCAGTTATCACCTCAAGATGGAGGCTTAAGCGCTGAGGAACGGGAGGCTGTTTATCAGTTTTCCGCGCCAGAAGTCTTTAGTGATGTTGATTGGCGCACACAAGACCGGTTGCAGAAATCTGGTTTGCTTAAAATTGAGGTGTTCCTTGAAGATTTGGCGCGGGAATTAAACCTGTCTCAATCAGCTCTGAAAAAAGTCCGGCAGGATATTATCAGCCACATTTTTTTCCTGGGGCCGTTGGTTTTGCGACACGGCATCAAAGGCTTGGTAGATGAATGCAAGGATTTTTCCGTCAAATCAAAAAAGAAAAAATCGGCCGGAAAGGATATTTCGGAAAACGAAGAACGATTGCCCAGCGTTTCTTTGGATGTCGTTGAGAGGGCCAAGGGCCATCCGGTTGAATCATTAAGCGACTTAACAGAGCTTAAAAAAAATGTAAAAGTGGTGTTAAACCACCTTGTAGCCATGTATCCACGCGGAGGCAAAGTAGTTTTGCGGCACCTGGAAGCTGTTTCAGGGCTTGCCAAAAGGCTTGCTGAAGCATATGGGTTTGACCGGAAAACGGTGCTTGTTTTTGAAATAACGGGGTTGATACATGACATCGGCAAATTACAAAGTGAAGAGATACAGGCGGTGCTTGTTTTTGGAGAGAATCTGAAAAAGGCAGATTTTACGCAACGGCAGCATCGATTCTTGAACAGGCACGAGATCATTTCACTGAAGATGCTTACGAGTACGCACGAAGATTGGGTATGGCTGAATATTCCTCTGGCAAGTCATATTCTTATGCTGGGTGTGGATAAATTTGAGGCTATCATGCCGGAGATAAGCCAATATTGCGAGTACTCAGAAGATGAGCTGAAGATAATGGCAGCCTCTTTTCGCATATGCGACAGCTTTGCCAGTTGTACGGAAAAGGTGCATCCAAGCGACAATAAAATACAAAGTACGGAAGATATCCCGGCCTGGGTAAGGGATGCCAAGACAAGACCGGGACAGTGGGCGAAAGGCATGGATGAGGAATTTATTATACGTTTTTTTCAGAAAGAGTTTGCCGAGAAATTGGCAGGGAAGAGCGAATCGGGAAATAATGAAACACAGTAAACACCTTAAATCGAGGCATTTGAAAAAAAGACAATTTTCGATATGTCTCTATTAAAATGATAAGATAACCATCATCACCAAGAAAACCTGGTCGCCAGAGATTTCGGCAGGTTTTCTAATTTGAACAAATCAAGACTTGATCTGACAGGTTTGAAAATCAAGTTTCAGTCAAATCTAACGGTCAAAAGCAGATATAAGTAGTTTAAAGAGCACAGTCTATATACGTAACATTTCCTATTTTTTCTTGTTAAATTAGCATGTTACATGCTGTTATTTTTGCCAGTTGTCTCCCCGAATGTCAAGAGATTTCTCCCCGAGAAGCGTAGTCAGGGACCGGTTGCGAGAATGGGCCCGAAAAATTGCTCGTCGGAGCAACCGGTTTCTGACGGAGCGGATCAACACCTCAAATTCTTTTTTACCACGTTGCCACTCTTTTCTATCACCTTGCTGATCGCCTCGTGATAATCACGCTGTGCTTTCCGATTAGAGAGTTTGCAATATCGCATAGTTGTCTTAATCTTTGTATGCCCCAGCAGATCCTGGATTGTAACCAGATCGGCATCGGCATTGAGTAACTGTGTTGCCATGGTGTGGCGCAGTTTGTGGCAGGACACGGCTTTACCGCTTTTCTTTGCGTAATATTCTATCCGCTTCTGAATTCCCCGAACCGAAAGAGGTTGCCCTTTACAGAGCCCTTTTTCGACCAGGAAGATTTTATCTTCTCTGGTTATGGGACGTTGCCGCAGATAGCTGGCCAAGGACTCTGCTGCATCATTGCTGATATAAACAATCCGGTCCTTGGCGCCTTTTCCATGTTTTATTAAAATTTGGCTACGACGATAATCAATAACATCAAGGGTCAAATTTGCCACCTCTTGAACTCGCAGACCGCAACGAAGCATCAGCATGAACATGGCATAATCCCTGGAATTATTTATAACTCCAAGTAATACTTCCACATCCGCATCTCCCAGATATCTGGGGAGAGGATGAGGTTCTCGGAGGGCCAGACCAGAGGCAACTGGATTATCTATGCGTAGATTTTCCTCATCACGAAGATAATCATAAAAACAACGGACAACGGAAATATGGCAGTTAATGCTGCGGGCCTTCATACCTTTTTCCATGAGACAATCCACATATAACTTCACATCCTGCCGGACTGCCTGTTCAACGGGAACGGCAAGCCAGCCGATAAACTGCTGCAATCTATGCAGGTAATTCTTTACTGTGTGCTCTGAGTAATTTTTTCTCTTCAAATACCGCCTGTAAGTGAGGATTAACTCGGCTATATTCATGGGTTACTCCTTTTTCGACAATGGCCATTGCCTGAAAAAATTCCTTTTCCCGTGTGGTATTGGACAGCTTGGCATACTGCAAAGTCACGTCTATTGATAAATGCCCCAAAAGTTTTTGCAGGACTTCCAAGCGTAATCCGGCGTTGAGCATGTTTGTTGCGAAACTGTGACGTAACGAATGCAGGCTGTATCCTTTATGGGCGAGTCCTGCTTTCTTCAGGTATTGTCGGAATATATCCCAAGCGGCCACATAGCAGAGTTGGTTGTATTGCTGGCCATAAAAGAGATATTCGCTTCTGGGATCTCTGACGGCAAGCCATTTCCGCAACGCATGTTCTGCTTGCTCGCTATAATAAATGACCCTGCCTTGGCAATTCTTCTCGCCAAGATGCAGTAAAATTTTGCGCTCCGGCAGGATAATGTCTGTCATCTTCACATTCAGAAGCTCTCCGATACGCATACCTGTATGCAGCAGCAGTAAGATCATTGCCAGGTCACGATCTTTATCAATGACGGAAAGTAATCTCCTTGTCTCGTCCATGGGTATGGCTCGAGGAAGTTCTTCCGGTAATTTTAGCCGGATCTTTTTATACAGAATCTTCGGCGCTAATATCTCTTTGTGAACCAAAAAGCGAAGAAAGGCGTATACCGTCATGAGATGGTTTCTGACTGACCTTATTTTCAACCCTCTCTCCTGTTCATATTCAATATAGTCGGCTATATCTTTTCTGGTAATCTCTTCGATCCGTTGCCTGTCTAACCCCTGAAAAAACAAAAGAAACGCAATAAGAACCTCCCCGCTTTGGCGAATAGTCGTTTCCGTTAAGTTCCTGCGGTATTTGTCATGCAAATGAGCAATCACATATTCGCTGCCTGGTAACGTGCAATCTTCCAGCCGGTCAATGAGGCGATTGAGTGCACGACGCCTAGCGCTGGGACGGGCAATATACATTAAGCCCGCACTGGGCAAAAAAGACTTTGCTGCAAGATGAGCTGGGGTTGGAAAGTGGGAGTTGGACTTTGATAGGGTGGGATCCCGCCATTCAATAGAATAGTACGATTGAAACAAACAAATCTGTACGGTCATCTTAGCCTCCTTTTTCTTTTTGCAGAAAAAACAGGATGTTGATGACCATACTATACTTTATGAAATGGTCGTCAATTTGTTACGTATATACAGTAGTAAGGTGAACTGGAAGCGTGTTTGATAATTTCAGATGTTCGACGTGGCAATCTCAAGAGATGAACGTTGCTGGGAACCGGCCTTTGCTGAAGACAGGTCCGGTTTTCCAGCTGGTTAGACCCATATGACGACTGAGATTTCTTCAGGGTGCAGACTTCTTTGGACAAGTGGAGATTCCGAGAATCGTGTAAAGAGGGCATAGACCAGAAGCACCGGTCAGGATTGGCAATACTCCGATCCAACCCCATAGCGTTTTGGGCCCGATGAACACTATGCTAAGGAGCGCGAGGCCAACGAGAACGCGGAGAACGCGCTCGATGGGGTGCTCTGTGACGATAAGAAAATTCTTCATGTGGCCTCCTATGTGGGACTATGAGCCTAACTAGTTATTATCAAGTTTTCTTGATATCTACTTCAACCCAAACTAATCGTGCTTTTATATCTGATTCCATAGACTCATCTTTATAGTTAAAGATTGAAATGATGTCTATAAATCACACATATAAAGATAAGAACCGTTAGGAGTTTTTAGATATTATCAACGACGTGGGAAATCAGCAAAACCTGAAACCAGACGACGCTTATCCCACTTCTGCCGTAGTTTTTTGTAAGATGGCGAAATTTCTTAGTTTCTACTTTGGTGGAAAATTATCAGGGTCAATTACGAACCATACACCTTTAAACCCTTGTCCATTTGTGTCACCTGCTTCTTTGTCGTAAATCCAGTAATAAAGAGGATAGCCCCTGAAAGTCGTCTGTTTTTTATCATCCTCTCTGGTGATTGTTCCAAATTCCTCCACTTCTATGCCTTTTGGTGCTGCAACTGTTTCCCGGTAATATATGGGCCACGTTTCTACACATGGTCCGCTACAGGCGCTTTTCCCTGGTGAATCCTTTTTAAACCAGTAAAGCGTTTTGCCCTCAGTATCGGTTAAATATTTTCCTATCCCCTCCTTTTCTTGGATTTTAATTGCATGATGCATTCCCATGGCCGTGCTAATTCCCAAAAATAACACACAGACAGCGACCAAACCAAACAATTTTTTCCCCATCATATCCTCCTTTTTTTCGCCACCTTGCAATAATAATATGACCTATCAAGTTATAATCAAGTTCTTGGCATCTTCCATCATTACAATTCAGCATGATAAACAGAAACTTAATAACATCACCGTTGAGATCCATTGGCAATATCAACCGTTTCATCAAAACCGTGAGTTAACACTATTCCTGAAAAGAACGATCAGCAGGAATGTATAGTAGAGAAATGTTTGGAATATTTCAGATATTTGATGTGTAAAATTCGCATCGGTAAAGTCAGAACTGGAAGGATAGGCGCCTGCAAATTTTGCTTTTGAAAAGTCCACCTCTACAGGTGGCATGGGTGAGATCAGTCCCAGACAAATCCACCTTTGACAGAGTTGCCTGGAAACGAATTGCTTTGACAAGTTTTTCCCCAACAAGCTTCACTTCGTCAAGTGTTGCCAAGGTCAGGTCAGCTTCTGACAAATCAAAACCCGAAAGGGTCGCAGCAGATAGATTCGCATTCGTCAATTTGACCCCGATTAAACATGCCCTTGTCAGATTGGTCCCGCCCAGATCCGCTTATGTCAGGTCAGCACCGGACCGGTCAACTTTGGCAAGGTTTGTGTCGCGGAAATTGGCTTCACTGAGATCAATCTTTTGCTCAGAATTTTCTTTTCGCCAATGCTTCCAGTCCTCAACTCCATTCCTCAAAATCTGCACAAGCGCATCGTTCGCCATATAGACTCCCCTCATTTCTATATTGACCATATCGCAAAGCCCCTCAATATGTTTTTTCCATGAAGGAATCTTCCTTGAGGTATACAAAGGATCGGCAAAGACCGCCCCCAATGCAGATAAAATGAGGCAGCCCGTTACCAAGAGTCGGCAACCAAGGGAACAGACCGCCTATCCAGTAAGGAAATGGCATTCTGCTGACAGAC
>QKJV01000044.1 GCA_003249165.1 Desulfobulbaceae bacterium
AAAAAAACCTTCCGCGGACAAACTACCGTGGAGGGTTTTCTTTTTCCAGCCTTCTGACAAAAGAGAAAACGCAACAAGATGGGATTTATCGTTATTGTAAATCCCACTTGTGAAATTCTCAACCAGGTGAAATTTTATAGGCTATACCTCAAAAAAAAGCCCGTTCCAATCTCTTGAAACGGGCTCCATAAAACAACAGTTCCTGAATTTTATTTTACTCTTACTGCCAGCCGTCAGTACTGATTACCCATAATATTCTTCTTCAACTGGGCAATCTCAAGGCCCAGAGAAACACACTGTTTGCCGTCCATGCATGTATCTGCATCTACAGATTCCAAATAGTGTTTGAGTTCATGGCCTTCTTTTTTCAAATCTACAACCCAGCATTTTTTATTAGAATCATAATCAACACTTACATTAATCCCACATGTTCCGATATCCGGATAGAGGGATGTTATTTTACTGCATAATTCATTTCTGTCATGCATAGCTCAACCTCCCTCCTTATTTTCAGAAATAACTTCCTGAAGGAATATGTTTATAAGTATTACGAATTTTTTTCTCCAGATTCATGACTTTATTACTGGAACAACTCCTTTCCGAGGAACAAACAGAGGAAAGTTCATACCCTAACCTATCTACCTCAGGTTCTAAGGATTTACACAATTCCCCTCTGCAATACAAACTTGTTTCCATCACATCATTAATTTTACTTTCCAGTTTTTCCATTTTTGTCATATCTATCACCTCCATAACTTCTTTTAGTTATAATATAATTATTAATACTGAAAAGTCAGCTTCCAGAATTGTGGTTTGGCTGAAAAAAAGACGTAAAGAGCGATAATAAATTTTTGAAACGTCATTTGACGGTCAAGTTTATAAAAAAAACCTGACAATACCCGGAAAAAAGAAAACCAGGAGAAGTCCTACAATCTGTAGCATGACAAAAGGAATAATACCTTTGTAAATATGCGCCGTGGAAACTCCCGGCGGCGCGACGGCCCGCAGATAAAAAAGAGAAAAACCAAAAGGCGGCGTGAGAAAGGATGTCTGGAGATTTACAGCAATGAGGATACAGAGCCAGAGTGGATCAATACCAAGATCAATCATTACGGGGGCAAGGACTGGAACATGAATAAAAGTTATCTCGATAAAATCCAGAAAAAACCCGATCACAAAGATAAAGAGCATAACGACAGCCATAACTGCCCAGGGTCCAAGCCCATCGGAGAGAGCCCCCAGGGCCTGCCGCACCAAGGTATCCCCTCCTGTTCCCCTGAAAACAAGTCCGAATGCGGCAGCCCCGACCAGGACTATAAACACCATGGAGGTAAGTTGCATGGTTGACCGTGCTACCTCATCCACCATTTTAAGAGAAAAGCCACCGTGCGCCATGGCAAGAAATGTCGCGCCAACCGCTCCGACAGCCGCTGCCTCTGTAGGTGAAGCAATACCGACAAAAATGGACCCGAGTACCGCAATCATGAGAAAGAGGGGTGGGAAAAGAGCTCGAAATACCTTGCCCAAGCCAGCCTTTTCTTTCGTTTCCCAGGAAACGAGAGGTGCACTGCTGGGATATAAACGGCCATAAACAAGGATATATATTATATAAAGGCTGACAAGCACAAAGCTCGGCATTACCGCTCCCAGGAAAAGATCTCCCACGGGTACGCCGACAATATCTCCGATGAGGATCAGTACAATACTAGGCGGAATGATCTGCCCCATTGTCCCGGCAGCCGTCACAGTACCGCAGGCCAACTCCGTCTTGTAGCCATGTTTCAGCATAGTCGGGACAGCAAGTAGCCCCATGGTGACAACAGTGGCCCCGACTATACCAGTGGAGGCACCGAGTAAAGCACCAACCAGAACGACCGAAACGGCAAGCCCACCACGTATCCGACCAAATAGCATCCCCATGGTTTCAAGCAACTGCTCCGCCAGACCGGAACGCTCGAGCATCACCCCCATAAAGATGAATAAAGGCACGGCAAGCAAGGTGCCGTTTGTCATAATTCCCCAGATACGCAAGGGAAGAAGATTAAAAAAGCCCCAGCCGAACCCTACAAGCCCGAAACAAAGCGATGTGCCAAGCAGGGTAAAAGCAACCGGAAAACCTGCCATAAGCAGGGCTGTCAGGGCTATAAACATCCAGATGGGAAGAAATTCATGAAACATCAGGGAAACATCTCCGGTCTTTACCAAGACGGTCATTCCTCATTTTTTCCCTCTGCAATAGTCAACAGGCTTCTGAGTCCCACGGCGATACCCTGAAGAGCAATGAGCAGAAATCCGAGCGGAATCATCGCCTTGAGAAGGAAACGTAAGGGAATTCCGCCCGGGTCAGGCGACCCTTCCTGCATCTGGAATGAAGAATGAACAAAAGGAAGTGAGGTAGTTACAACAAGGTAACACCCGGGTAGCAGAAAAAACAGGACACCGCAAAGATTTAACCAAGCCCGCCCCCTGGGACTCAGGCGCTGGTAGAAAATATCAACCCGTACGTGGCCGTCCTTGCAAAGTGTATAACCTCCTCCCAACAAAAAAATGGCCGCAAAAAGATGCCATTCAAGTTCCTGCATGAAAACGAAACTGAGATGGAACATATAACGCATCAGCACATTAATGAAAACAACCAGCACGACCCCTACCGTCAACCAAGCGACACCTCGTCCCAGCATAGTATTCAAGGCGTCAATGCCTCGGCAGATCATTTCCAGAAATTTATGAACCGGACGCTCTTGCATTTTAACAAGTTGGTCTTAAATTTATTTAGTCTTGCAAAATTATTCTAAAATTCGCTTATGTTCTTGCTCTTCACAAAGAAACGAAACGCCGCAAATAAAGCGTACTTTTATTTCTTTAGTTCCGGGCATTGATATAAGGAAAATTTTCAAGATAATCTTCATTTATCGTTGCAAGACCTCCATGTATCCGATGTGACAAACTTTTTCAATAGTCTGACAAACAAAAAAAATCAAACTATTCGTTAATTATTCCAATAGAGAGGGATAACAACATCCGCCGCCGCTTCACCATAAAACCGGCACCTTAGCGAGAGTTTCTGTAGTATCTCCCAAGTAACCAAAGTGTCGGACAACACAGTATTTAGCGGATACCCAATCATTACTACAATGCCGATTCCGATGCTTATCCGTCGGAACGGATCTTTTACAGACATTTAACTAATTTTTTTCGGAGGACAACCAACATGCTCAGCCAAAACCTGCAGGATGCATTCAATGAACAGATGAAAAATGAATTTTACTCAGCCTACCTCTACATGGCCATGGCCGGCTACTTCCAGTCAGAGGATCTCCCTGGCTTTGCTTCATGGATGCGGGTTCAGGCGTTGGAAGAGATGACCCACGGCGAAAAATTCTTCAATTTCACCTGTGAAACAGGAGGCCGAACGCATCTACTGCCGATTGCTGGTCCGCCGAATGATTTTAAATCTGCCATCGATGTCTTTGAGCAGGGGCTGACCCATGAAAAATTTGTTACAGCCAGCATCAACAACCTCATGAATATCGCCGTTGAGGAAAAGGATCATGCGGCCCAGATCTTTCTTCATTGGTTTGTTACTGAACAAATTGAAGAGGAATCAAGCTTTTCGCTGATTCTGAAAAAACTGAAACGAGTCGAAGGCGATGGCAGAGGTCTACTGTTGCTTGACCAGGAACTGGGGCAACGGGTTTTTGTCCCACCAACTCAATCCGCCTGATATCCATCAGCCAGGATTTCACAGCGGACCATCCTGAGGGAACAGGGAATCCGCTGTGAAAAACCCTCATTTCGTCACGACTCCTTTCAAGCCGCCACTAATAAGTGCGGTCAGATTGGCAAAGATGACCGGTAGATGATATCCTGCAGGAATGACAAGATATTTCGGTTCCCATACTGGATCAAATTTGTCTTTGTAGCCGCGTAGCCCCTTGAAATTATAAAAATGCTCGCCATGCCGGTAAACAAAGGCACCGATGTTGCTCCAAACCGGTGAAATTCTCCGGTACTCGAGTCCTGCAAGAGGAGCCATACCGAGACTGAACCAGCGGTAGCCCTGATCACGTCCCCATAGCATGATCTCAATAAAAAGATAGTCCATGATTCCCTGTGGCGCTTCAGGCAGATAACGCATCAGATCGATAGAAAGCTCCTGTTGCTCCGCCCCTGGCCATAGATTGGCGAAGGCAAGAATTCTGTTGTCTTTTTTAACCAGGGCAACTGGCAATCGCCGGAGATATTCTTCATTGAAAAACCCCAGAGAAAAACCCTTTTCCCGTGTGTTTTTACCGCTCAACCAGCCATCCGACACATATTTCATCTCGGTCAGTACATCGGTAACGCCTTCCACCGGAATTACCGTAAAAACATACCCCTCCTTGGTCAACCGATTATGAACATATCGTAGCGTTTTTCGATGGCTCCCTATCAGTGAAAAATCCGCCAGAGGCACCTTCCCCTCCTCGCCTATTTTGACTGCACTGAGGCCGAGATCAATATATCTGGCAAGATGTTCTTTGCCGACCTCATAAAATACAGGCCACCCCCCGTGTTTATCACAAAGACTTCTGAAGCGCCAGGCGAGCTCCTCAGCCTCCGGTTCAGGCCCGATTGGATCTCCCATAACGATCCAGCTTCTTCCCTTAACCGCATACATGAGAAAAGCCTTCCGGTTATCACTGAACAACAGGGATTTGTCTCCCAGCGTTGCAAGAAAGGCAGTCGTATCCCTCGATGCACGGCAAAGAGCTGTAACCTCTTCAATTTCTTCCATTTTTGGAAGTTCCGGCTGCGGCTGATAGGGCTTGAAAAGACGAACCGCAGCAAAAACGACCATAACCGCCACAGCACCGACAGTTGCCCGCATGAATCTCGGAGCATTTCCGTTAAGGGCGAAACTCCACCAGAGTTCATTCTCATACGTGTTATGACGATAGACAAAAAAACCAAGCCAGACACTTCCACATAAAACAATCAGCACCGCGGCAAACCAGCCTGGGGCGAAGGGCTCAGCAAAAAACGAGGTACGACGATAAAATTGCGATCGACTATTATACAGGGAGAAAAGCAGGATGGACAGTATGACTGCCTCCTCATAATCAAATCCCTTAAGCAGGGAGAAGACGATTCCCGCACCAAGCAGAATGGTGGAAAAAAAATACGCCATGTCCAGTCTTTTTCGCAGGCCTGCAGCAAGAATAAGGAGAGCCATGCCGACCATGCTTCCAAGAAAATGAGATAATTCCATTATCGGCAGGGGAACAATTTCTTTAAGCCAAG
>QKJV01000048.1 GCA_003249165.1 Desulfobulbaceae bacterium
TACCTCTAAAAAGGTATAAATTAATTTAATTTTATTCTTGACCTATATTGCTTTTCCAACTAATCATTTTATGATTTTACTCAAAAAATAGGAGATGTATTTGCAATGACACCATAAACATAAGCAAAAAGGGGAGGTTGAACTGATGTTCAGGCAATATCGAGAGTATAGTGTCCCGAGGAGTTTGGCGCCATTCAAAGTTGACGGTTTCGCGATGCCCTACCCGGAGTTTGTGCCAAGGCTTTACAATTTTTGTAAATCGCTTGGATTCAGAAAGGGATTAATAATGCCCTCCAGGGCTTTCTGTTCAGATGAAAATCAGGGTATGCCCATTATTCTTCTGACCAAGCATTTCGGAACATTCCCCTTTAATCATGGACGTGTTGGCGGTATTATGGCTATTGACCGACATGGCCCGCACTCACACCATGGAGAGGACCTTGTTATTGTCCAGGCGAGTCATGTTGGCTACAATCCGGAAACAGGTGTGTATGGCCAGTACGCTCGGCCGCAGATGCTGGGGAAATGTGTCGGCGATTCCTGTGGCAAACTCACCCATGTTATCACCCCATATTTGGAGCAGTACCGTTTTGCCAAGGATCGAATTTTTTTGCATCGAGACGAACAGGGCAGGTATCTCATAACAGTAAAAAATTCTTTTATAGATTTTACGTTTCACCCTGTTAAGGATGGACTGGTTCTGCGCTTACAAAATATTGTCAAAATGTACAACGGCGGCGTAATGCGCCCACTTGATGCAGCAAGTACTTCGCAAATTTACGAAGTTTCGGACGAATTTCGTCAACGTGTCGACGCAACTAATTATCAGTGGAAAAGTGGGGCTGGAGAGCCTATTGGTGATTTGTTGCGAGAAGACATGTTTTTCTTCCGTGAAGATTTTCATGAAACAGATGAATCTATTCTGCTCGAAAGAAATCTGATCGAATTTATGCCGGACATTGTCACCGCGAAAAATCCTTCCCTGCGTGCCGCCAAAATTAACATTCAACTGGAGTTTACCCGGGTGGTGGAATCTATAAGACGTGGAACTGATTATAAAGGAAGAAATCTTCTTTATATAAACGGGCTCAATATCGACATTTCAGAATACGATGATTTTCCGGCCACAACCTATTTTGTTCCTTGGGCTGCGCATATTCAGTTGGTTGGTGATCCGCCTGGCGAGCATGCTCATCCGATGGAGCAGGATGAACTTTTTGCTAATCTGATGAAACATAGTATCGACAACCCAGATCAAGTTAATCTGAAGGAAGAAATCGGCAGAATGCTGAGGATGCCGCATTTCGACATCCGATCAACCAAGTAGATTTTAGGGAAAGGCGGAATTAGGTTGTTGAGAAAGAATTTGTAGCCTTCGTTTTAGAAGACAAAATAAATTATTCTCAACAACCAATTTTGTTTTGTCGGAAACAAGTTTGATTTTATTTTAGAAAAATTTCCAAAACTTTCACCCATTACCCCTGGCTTTTTTTTAATGAAACCGCAAAAAAACCGTCATGGTGCGTGTTCGGCAGCATCTGCAAAAAACCTTTTTCGTTAATAAATTTAATTGGTTCCTTTGATTGGAAGAGGGGACTGATGATTTGAAAATCCGGCCGATTACGTAAAAACTGTAATACCACTTCTTCATTTTCTTCCGGTTCTATGCTGCAGGTCGCATAGACCAGGATCCCTTCCGATGCGAGCAGGTCAGCTGTAAGTTTAAGCAGTCGGAGTTGTTCCGTTTGATAATGGATGAGGTCTTCAGGTTGTCGATTCCAGCGAATATCCGGGTGACGCCGGATAACTCCAAGTCCCGAGCAGGGAGCGTCAACAAGAATAGCCTGAAATAAATCTGTTGTTTTTGCCTGAAATGCCTCGAGGCTGCTCTGATGGCTGGCAATATTATCTTCAAAACCCATTCGCTGTATATTTTCCCTAAGGAGCTTGAAGCGGCCTGGGTGAGGTTCAAGGGCGATAATCTGACTTCCCTCCGGTATCAGTTGCGCCAGATGGAGGGTTTTTCCACCAACTCCCGCACAGGCATCGAGATATTTTCCTGCAGGGTATGGTGCAAACATATGACAAATAAGTTGTGCTCCTTCATCTTGCACCATGAATTTACCCTCTTGAAAGCCTGGTAGTGCACTGATATCTCCCCGATAATCTTTTAACGTTATCGATTCAGCAGAGTAGAGTCCTGGTTGAGCGTTTATCCCCTTTTTTTGTAACTCAATAAGCAGGTTTTCATGGCCGCCGCGTTTGCTATTTATTCTGAGAACAAGAGGTGGCTGTTGATTATTAACCTCACAGATGTTTTTTGTTTGAGCTTCACCGTAACGGGCAAGCCATCTATTGTAAATCCAGTCCGGATGACCGGATTGAACAGCCGGAGGAAGGGTTTTATCCGTTGGAGTGGGGAGAGTGTTTATCTGTCTGACAATGTTGCGGAGCACCCCATTGACAAAACCGGTAAGCCATTTAGGTTGTCCTTCTTCTTTCAGCGCTTTAACCGTTTCGTTAACGGCAGCTGAAGGAGGAATCCTGTCCATGAAGTAAAGTTGATAAAGGCCAACCCGAAGGGCCTGAAGGGTGAGGTTTTTCATTTTAGACAACGGATGTCTGGAGAAACCCTGCAGAATATAGTCAAGGAAACACCGTTGCCGGAGAACCCCATAGACTAATGCGGTGATGAGCTGTTTGTCTTGTTCGAGCCTCAGGGATATTTTTTTGAGAATGTCGTCGCGGAGTTGATCAACCGGCTGGCCGGTTTCCTGACATTTTTTGAGTATAATAATGGCAATATGGCGTGGATTGTTGTTCATGCATGGATTGTAACATAACCTTGCCAACCGGTAAAAAAGAATCAGAAATTTAAAAGACAAGATTCCAGAGGCTGCAGACTTACTCTTTGGAAAAAGAATCTTTTATGCCGATTATGCTGCAGAATCTTCCGGTAATTTTTTCTCTTCGATATGAAAACCAGTTTGGATTGCAAACGGTGCATATATCCATAATGGAGATTCTGTCCGGGCGCACACCAGCTTCTGTTAATTGATATTTACTGATTGCTTTGAAATCGAAATAATTGGGTTTCACCTGGAAATTCCAGAAAGGCAAAGGAAGTTCTTTTTCGTAATGGATGAACTCGGCGCAACAGGAGCCAAGAGATGGGCTTATGACAGCTACCAGGCGTGAGGGGACAGTGGCAAACCTGTCAGTCATTTTATTAATGGTGGAACCGATGATATTCTGCGCACTGCCTCGCCACCCACAATGGACGTTGGCGGCAACCAGATGATCAGGATCATAAAGCATAACTGCCTGACAATCAGCCTGCTGGATCATCAGTCCGATTCCTGGGATAGTGGTAACGAAAGCGTCAAATCCGGTAAGTTCAATATCATGTACCGGATTTTCTTCAATAATACATATATTATTACCATGCACCTGTTGACCTGAAACAAGTGTTTTGATGCCAAGGCAATGTTTTATGATTTTACGGTTTGTTGCTACATCTTTTGGATCATCACCCACACCGAAGCTGGTATTGAGTGATTCGTAAGGAGGCTGGCTTACCCCGCCCTGACGTGGGAAAATTCCATGAAAAACGGATAAAAACGGTTCAAGCAAGGAAGATGTTAATGGGAAAAACATTTTTATTGTGTCGGTTATTGCAAAATTAAAAAGGGACAACCCGCTTTGAGTTGTCCCTTTGTCTGGGTGGAATCTTTTTTTAACGAGCGCTGATTTAGAAATATACCTCAAATGTCACGTAGACTTGGTCGGCTTTTTCAATTGAAGGAACAAACATTCCATAGGCTGCACCTTCTGCATCATCAACATCGTAAGGTTTGATATTCCAGTCAGAGCCTCCTGTGTAATTATAGTCGTAATGTTGATAACCGACACGCATAAAAGTTTTGGCGAATTTGGAAATCGTCTCCCCGGTGGGTAGATCCCAGATCAGATAGGCTTCATAGACATTACCGCGTGTTGCGAGTTTGGAGCTGTACAGGTCGTCATGCCCAGGCGACATGCTGATCCAGTATTGCGAACCGTAATTGTATTCAAGGCCAAATTTTAAGCCCAGATCATCCATATCATAGCGAATGCCCAGCCAGATACTGTAGCCATTTTCGCTGTCATCATTAGGTGAGTAAACCGCTGGATATCCTTGCATCTGGGCGAAAATAGGCATGATGTCATTAAACATACCAGTATCATCGTCAGGCATGGTTCGGCTCCAGCCAGCACTAACGAAATAATTCAGTTTCTCCCATTTGTCCATGTACACTGCTGCGGTATGGACTAAATTGCCAACGTTTTCTCGGCCATCTTGGCCAAGCATGCCAAAGAAACTTTCGTAAAATGCATTGGTTCCGGCATCGTCAAACTGTGGGAAATTAAAAGCATTAAAGACCATATAGGACTGCAGATAAAGCAAACGGTTGTCTTTATGGTAAATATCCCAGCTGATACCCGCAAAATCTGTGTCATCGATATTTGAACCATCATCATAAAGAAGACCATTCTCAAAACCACGACCGTAACAGAAGCGTACCCGGCCAGGAGCGTCTTCCATGCCGAAAAGGTTGGCATAAGCATAACCTAATGTTATTCCATCAAAAGGCCAGTCCATGTATGCAACAGGTGTTGCCATGCGTTCATCAAGCCCCATGCGGAGCTGTGCGGCCGGGCCATCAGTCGTTGGCCGGCGGCCCGCGGAAAACCAGACCGGCAGGTCAGCAATATTGCTCCAGGTCACAAAGGCACGGTCAACGCGGAGTATATTATCACTGGGTTCCCTTGTACTCGTTCCGTCAAAAGAGGGGTAGCCAAACTGAGTAATATTGGGCGGAAGCGTTTCTGTCCCCCATGATTTATACATCGCCAGGCGACCTTTAAATTCGACATTTTCAGTGGCCTTGACTCGCATGTTCAGACGGAAGCGATTCGTAAATATTGAAGTATTCTCCATCGAGTCTTTGTTGTAATTTGTTGGATCTGCCATTACAGCCATGGCGCTGGCGGGATTGTTAAGAATGGAATATACAGCGCTGGATTTTAGCGGCGTTGTTACCAAGTCGTTCTTGTACCAGTCTACCCTTGAGCGAAAGTCCCCGAAGAGTTGAATACGAGATGCCAAGTCCCAGGCTTCGCTCTTTTCATCAAGAGTATCGAAGGCATCCTGCTGGTTTTTCTCTAAGGCCTGCATCTGATTTTTAAGGTCGGCAATTTCCTGCTGCGCTTTCGCATCAGGGCGCTTTCGCATCAGGGCCTTGAGCTTCTTTCATGGCAGCCATCTGGGCCTTAAGGTTTGCGAGTTCTTTGGTCAAACGGTCTACCTGTGCGGCGAGGTCACTGGTAGCATTTGTACTGCCTGCACTCGCCAGAGATGGCAATGCAAGAAGGCTTGCCAAAGCTATTGTTGATAGTTTTTTTATCATATCTCCCTCCAAAAAGATGTGATTTGTGGGCATCTTTGAGAAATGCCCGCCCCCCTCAAAACTTTTACCGGGATACAAATTCATCCATCAAGACGCATGTCATGGCTTACCCGGTAAAACTACTAGTATTTAATTAATGTCTTATACTTGGGAAAGTATGATTGTCAATAAGAATTTAGCAAATTACTTGAGCCATTTTAAAAGAA
>QKJV01000345.1 GCA_003249165.1 Desulfobulbaceae bacterium
GGGAATAAAGGGTGAAAGAATAAGTTTTCTGCAGATAATCCCTTCATGAAAAAAGAACACAAAAACAGCAAAACCCATCAATCTGATTGCTGGGAAGTCCTGCAGAAATACGAAATGAAAGAGATCGGGTCATCCAGGTTGGGGAGGCTCCCAGGGAAGCAGGGCCGGGCAGATACTCCCGAACCGAAGGGACTTTCCACATTTTACCAATTTTACGTAAGTCCCAATCTCCAAGCGCAATCAAAACTCGATGAAAAAAGTCCTTTTTTTGAGTTCAAGCATGGTCAAAACAGACATCCTGGATTGCTGCGAAAGCCACCCCGTCAGGGAATTGACTCTTCAGGAGAGAATGCTTCAATTGTCTCTCGCATTTTCTGCAGATCGTTGAAGAATTGATCACTTTTCTCAACAATCAACTGGCGGGGAAGATTCTGGTAGTATTCAATACCCCCCAGCAAATTTTCTTTAATCTCGCGGAAATAATCGGGAGTCCGCGAGACAAGCCCGGTCACCACCCTATCCATTTCCTCGCGGAGATAATCAATGAAAATGCCTATTTCCCGGACAAACATATGCTGACGTTCGGGGTTGGTCAGCAGGGATATCCTGCCGTAGATATGCGAAACCATCTGTTCCAATGTGGCGACTTTGCTGAAATTAACAATGTTGGGGCCGCAGCAGATTGCCGGGGTTGCCGTCGGATCTATGCCGGTTGGCAGGGTTATGCAGCCTGCAAGATCATGACAGATGCAGGATTTGGCAACTACTCCGGCCTTGATCCGCTCAAGCAGTGACGGCGCATAGCCTTCCTCCGGCAGTTTGGCAAGTTTCTTTTTCTGGTAAACCCGTGCAGCCAGACAAATAGGTTGCGTAGTAAACTCCGTGTTTGAGACAAGATGCCCCTTCGTGCAGGCTGCCCCTGGTTTACCCTCGCGGATCCTTCGGAGACGGGCCTCCTCACTGGCCGATGTCCGCAGATTCCAGAACGGAACCCCGATCGGTGAGCTTTCACTCAGGTACACATCATCCGCAGTTGCAACGGCAAGCTTCTGCAGATGGGCGTCATCAATATTTATCGCCTCGGGAACAAGCATGAAGGGGGTGCCCCATCCGGTTGCATCAACTTTATAATGATTAAGCAGCAGCTGATCTTCGGCGGCGGTACCGATACCACCCTGCACGGTGACGCGCAGTTCCAAGGGGTCCGGCCCGACCGGACGACCATGCGCGGCCGCTGCTTTCGCATAAATTGCATAGAGTTTTTCGGTAAGTTCAGCTTTTTTCTCTTTGAATTCTTCGAGAATCGGCCCCAGGAGGTACCCTTTCGAAGCAAAGGCATGGCCGCCGCAATTGAGTCCTGACTCAATCCGGTATTCCGAAACCCAAACCCCCTGTTTCGCCATGAATTTCCCCTGAATTTCGGCAGAGCGGAAATCACTGACCTTCAAAACCACTTTCTTTTTGCATACGCCATGTTCATCCGGAAAAAAATCTTCAAATGCGGCAATATAGCTGTAGAGTCGTTTGTTAATCCCGGCGGAAAGAACAATGGATGCCTTCACCGTACTCAAGGCAAAGCCGCGCAGGGCAGACATCGCATCGGTAAATTCCGGCCCAAGGGTCTGGCCGTTGTGATAATTCACCCGATCCAGCTTGGTCATAATATTGACATCAATAGTACCAGGAAGGGCATTCTCGCGCAGCATGGCCTGCAGTCTGGACTTCTCCACCGTATCATCAGTTGACAGCATGGTGTGGTAGGCCTGCTTAAGCGGAATGTTATCGGGCAGCATTTCATAATACCGGGTGATCTCACTGCCCGGGGTAAAGGGTGAAGCCTGCAGATCCTCCACCTGCTGCTTGATCAGCCGGTCAAGCAGGTTCAGATAGGCTGTGATGCGTCTGGAGCGGTAATCCGCTTCCTTCTTGGAAATTTCCTCATAGGGCTCACCAAGTCTGTCGCAATGATATTTGCGCATCTGTTCAATAAGCAGATCATCAACAAGAGAGATAACCGCGCTGATACCGTATTTTGCCACCCGCAACGGCGTATCGATGGTAAATCCGGTCCCCATGACCGGAATATGAAATGTATGTGCACTCCTGCTGTCTGAACTTGCCATGATCCCTGAAAAAATCCCCGCTATAAATTGTGAAATATTAGTTTGCCCTCAAAAAGGGTCATTTTGCCCATACTTATGATGATGCGCGAAAAGGAAGAATAAATCAATAGCAGGTTAAACCGGAAATCTCAAAGGAAATATGCAAAATCGAGATGGTTTTATTTTGTCCCTGACACAATAACTCCTCTTTTTTCTTATATTTTTCCCTGCATTTAACAATCTGAACCTACTTTGTCCTTTATTGCGGGACAGGAACCTTGTCGCTGTCTGCTCCCTTTATCAGGAAAACCGCCAGCAGGGACAAAAGCAGAACAGTCAAACCTATGATGATAAATGCCCAGTGCAGCCCCAGCAGATCAGAGGTGAAACCAGCAGCAAGCGATCCACTGAAAACCCCGATGCTCATGGCCAGGCTGAAAACTCCCATCATGATCCCCTGGCCGTAATGCCGCCCCTCTTCCGTGGCAAATGCGCCCAATGTCGGCCAGATAATTGCTTCTCCAGCACCGAGCAGGACAAAGAGGAGCAGCAACCACCAGAACCCCGCTGCCAGAGGAACCATACACATCACGGCACTGATCACCAGGCAACCGACAAGCAGCATCTGCGTCTTGTTGCGCCGGTCCGCCATCTTTCCGAAAGGCGTCTGTAACAGGGCATTAACAAAAGTACGGCAGGTAATGACGACGCCTATCTGCATGGCGCTTGACTGAAACCACTGATGCATCAGCAATGGCAGAAAAGCCATAGTCGGAACCATGATTATCATGGTTGCCATCCGTGCCAGCAGGATACCGCCAGTCCTCCGTTGACCGAGCATACTGCGTAATGCCTTGAAAATTCCCATCCGGGCAATACCGCGTTCTTTTTTCTCCGGCTCCCGCAACTGAAAAAAGACAAGCAGCAGAGCCAGAAAACTCAATGCAGCCATGGCATAAAAAGCCGCCGCCAGTCCCCAGAGATCCGTAAAGACCCCGCCAAGCAAAGGTCCACTGCCCATTCCCGAAAATATAGCGATATTCAGCAACCCCATGTAGCGGCCTTCCTGCCCGACCGGCGCCATATCACTGATACAGGCCATTGCCACAGGAACGATCATGGCCGAACCCACGCCATGAAAGGCGCGAATGACTATCAGATTCACGACAGAGGTGGCCTCCGGCATGGCGAGTCCGACCAGGGCATAGAAAAACAGCCCGCAGAGCAAAAAACCTTTTCTGCCCCAGCGATCGGACAAGCCGCCGACAATCGGCTGAAAAATTCCCCTGCTGATGGAAAAGGCGGCGATGATCAAGCCAAGCGCCATTCCTCCAGCACCAAGGTTGACGGCAAAAACCGGCATCACCGGCACAATAATGCCAATGCCGAGCAATGCAATAAAGACAGACAATAAAAGGGTAACAACCAAACGCCCTTGCATAATAAAACGATTCCTTTTCCGTCAGATCCGCCTGAACAGGGGGACGTGCCGCAAGAAACTTTACGGCCGTTTCTGAAAATCCGGAGGGGAAAAAAAGATGAATGGACAGCCCGAATCAGGCTGAGTACAAAACAGCAGAAGTTATTCCAACCAGATGGTTACAGAAGAAGATACCATATCCTCTGCGGAAGTTCGATCATTTGTCGCAACCCGGAAACAAAAGGTGCTTTCCGGTGTCTCTTTTTTCATAAATGTGATTCCTCGCACTTTCAACCATCCTTCCGGTTGAAGCCCTGGTGCGGATTTTTTCAGCCTATTCGAAAAATTTGTTCCAAAGCTGAAACTTGATGGTAATCAGATTTTCAAGAGTGCCTTGAATGATCAGCCGGGAATGGGCATAAAATGCGCTACAATGCTGTTGTCATTGCCCTGGCCGACCAAAACCTGTACATTTGCAGAAACAATAAACCATGCTTTTATCACTGGTACCTGGACGATAAAAAAACTGTACCGCCGCGACGAGAAAATACAATGCCTGCTTCACACGACAAAAATTCCATTCTTTGCCCCAATTGCCGACGCCTGATAAGCAGGGACGAAAAAGTCTGCCCCTACTGCGGAACAAGCCACCCCGGAACGTGGTGGAAAAACAACCGGTTCACGGCAGGTTCTCTCGATGGGGACAGCATTATCAAACTGATTATTGCCGTCAACATCGGGATGTATATTCTCTCCCTGCTCCTGAATCCAACCAGAGCCGGGCTTGCTTTCAACCCTTTTGCCTTTCTCTCGCCAAGCAGCAGGAGTCTGCTTATTCTCGGCTCAACAGGGGCCGTCATCATCAGCGAACTGCACCGCTGGTGGACACTTGTCTCAGCCAATTATCTGCACGGCAGTCTTCTCCATATTGCCTTCAATATGATAGCGCTGCGTCAGATCGGGCCACTCGTCATCATGGAATACGGCGTGTATCGGATGTTCACGATCTATACCCTTGGAGGGATCGCCGGCTTCTTTCTTTCCTGTCTTGTCGGCGTTCCCTTTACCATCGGCGCATCAGCCGCAATCTGCAGTCAGATAGGTGCCATGCTGTATTACGGCAAAAGCAGGGGAGGAACTTATGGCCGCAATGTATTCAGCCAGATCGGTACCTGGGCGATCAGCATCTTTATTTTCGGATTTCTGGTTCCCGGTATCAACAACTGGGCCCATGCTGGAGGAATGGCCGCGGGTGCTCTGCTTGGTTTACTGCTGGGGTACAGGGAAAAACGACCGGAAAATATCAGCCATAAATTCCTGGCAATCGGCTGTGCCGCGCTTACCATCGGCATTCTGGCGTGGGCAGCATTAAACGGGGCAGCTTTCCTGTTTCTCAGATAAAATTCATGAAAAAGGGCCCTCTTTTTCTTGTCCTTTTGTTGCTGTTCATTTTTTTATCTGGCTTTATCGCCGTCCCTTCGAGTTTTACCCCTGCGGTTGTCGATGCTCAACCCCCTCCTGTCTCACAAGCGAAAATGGACACCTCTTTCCATATTCCCTTTCTCGGCGACAAAAACGCCACGGACTATTCTCTGCCGGTACTGGCCATAATTCTCGGGCTGGTGGATGGTTTCAACCCTTGTGCCATGTGGGTGCTTGTCTACCTCATCTCGCTTATCATGAGTATCGACGACCGCCGCAAGATATGGTTTCTGGTCGGATCGTTTTT
>QKJV01000072.1 GCA_003249165.1 Desulfobulbaceae bacterium
CTTATCATCCCCAGGGCAGTCAGCACCGCGGCTTTACGTCCTCTGGTGATTCCCTGGGTAACCACAAAAATATTGTCTGGGCCGGGGGCAATGGTCAGCAGAACAGAGGCTCCGAGAAAACAGGCTGTCTGTGAAATATCCATCTTTAGTCCTTAAGTTATATTACCGCTGCAGCCGGAAGGCTGTTTATTGCAATCGGGAATACGCCGATTGGCTTGCAGTTTTCCTTTATAACAACAGATAGGCAATGATTCAACAATTGTCGCCAGGTATCTCCATGTGGATTTCCTCACAATAAGAAACAATATGTCCTGTAAATTCCTTGGCGGATTCGGAAAAATGAGGTCATATCCGGCTCGACCCCAGTGGATGTCAATCGTTTCTTCCGGCATCGGGAAGGCAACGAAGGCGTCTTGAGATCAGCAGAGGATAACCACGCAGAATATCATTGGGTAAGACATGACATCTCTCGGCATGTCCTGGTATGAATGAAAAGTGGGAAGGATAAAAAGTTCCGGCAATTTTACAGCATGGAGGAATTGAACTCCTTGCGGTAATATGCCACACCTGAAACACCGCGCATTGCCTGCTGATCAAGAACGTAGATCAGGAACGCTTCGTCAGGTACTTCTGGCCACTGGCAACGAATATTACGGCGTGAAGCGGGGCTGAAACCGAAACGCGAATAGAATTCCGGATACCCGAGGACAATAATAAATGGACATCCGCGTTTTCTGAGTTCTTCAATCCCCTTTGTCACCAGGTTTGAGCCGATTTCCTGTCGTTGAAACTCTGGAAGAACTGCCATAGGCGCAAGCCCCATACCGACAATACGTTCACCAGCATACTCGATGTATGCCGGGCTAAAAAGGATGTGTCCGACAAGGCGTCCTTCATCTTCAGCAACCAGGGAAAGGTACGTGGAACAATTGCGGCGCAGGGCGTCAACTATCTTTGCCTCGGTGGGACGGCCGAATGCTTCTTCATGAATGTCACGGACGGGAAGAATGTCTTCGGCTTTTTCCTTTCGGATTGTGATCATGTGTTGTTGCCTCCTTTGTTTGCCGTCACAGCCTTCTTAAAGAAAATATGGCAGAAAATCCCATCGGTTCCGGGTGTCCGGTATCCGATAGAGGGTACAAATGCCTTTGCTTAAATGTAGTGGCAAATTTAATTATCCCGGATGAATATATCAACGGCGTTATATGGAATAGTGAAGAAAAAATTTTGTGAATAACTCCGCGGGAAAAATCAGTTTGGAAAAACAATGATTACGAGAAGCGAGCAAGCGTAAGGATAAAAACTATTATAAAATTTATCAAGAAAATCCGAGGGAATAAGAAAGAGGCAGTGTATTTTTTCTTGGTCGCAGATTGAGCTGCAAAGAAGGGACCGCTTATCGCTAAGCGGTGTTTTTAAAGGTAATATTCTCTGCGGAACTGCTTGCAAGCAGCAAAGCTGATGTGGTAAAAAGATATGCTGTGTTTAGAGTTTGACTGAGCATGACGATGAATTCCCCCGTACGGTGAGAATATTGAAGAGTGATAAGCCCTCGGTTACTGCTCCCAGGAAAAAACGTAAGAGCATGCCTAAAAAGACGGCCAAAGAAAGACTGCAGGAATTCTGGAGTGTCTTTGAAAAAGAGGATGATGTGCTGGTCGTTATCAACGCTGATCCCGACTCATTGGCCAGTGCCTGCGCAATCAAGCGCCTGCTTCGTTACCGGGTGAAAAATGTCACTATCGGCTATTTTAACGAGATCCGAAGGCTTGCTAATCTATCTATGGTTGAGCTTTTGAAAATTCCCGCCGAACGGATGAAGTCATTTAAATCCGATAAATACACCAAATACGTCATTGTTGATTCCCAACCCTGCCATAACCCCGGTTTTGACGATATCAAATATGCTGCAGTGATTGACCATCATCCTGTTACTCAGGGATGGCAGGCCGATTATGTAGATATTCGTCCCGAATATGGTGCTACTGCCTCCATGCTGGTTGAATACCTGCGTGCTGCGGAGATGAAACCTTCCGTTGCCCTTGCCACCGCCCTCTTTTATGCCATCAAGGTTGATACCCAGAATTTTGAAAAAAAGGCCCTTATCGCCGATGCCATTTCTTTCCGCTATCTCTTTAACATCGCCAACCAGAATCTTGTGCGAAAAATTGAACTGAGCGAGCTGAGAAAATCGGAACTCTATTATTTTAAAACGGCCTTTTCCGAAATGCATTTCAGTAAAAATCGGCTTTATGCCCATGTTGGACGGGTAAGAACACCTGATATTCTTGTGATTATCGCTGATTTTTTTAAGCGTGTTCATGAGGTTGCCTGGGTATTCGTGTCCGGCATTCATGGGGAAAAACTGGTTGTTATTTTCCGTTGTGACGGCTACAAAAAAAATGCCGGTGTTCTCGCCGCCAAGATTTTCGGGCAGCTTGGTTCTGCCGGGGGACATCGTGAATCAGCCCGGGCGGAGGTGCCGTTGAAAAATCTTGCCAAAGCAGACCAGGATTTCACTACCAAAACATTGAAGAGACTCACAAGCAGGCATATGTAAATCGGGCAACGCCCTGTCCGGCGCAGGCGGCTAATTTACAGGTTGACCTGAGAGCAGTTAAACAATACGGCTTTACGGGATTAATCGGACCAAGAGTTATGAAGATCAAACCTAAAACACTGGCAATGATACTTGCAGGAGGCAGGGTAGACGAACTCAACGTCCTGACCTTCTACCGGCCGAAATCAGCCGTTCCTTTCGGCGGTTTTGCCCGGATTATTGATTTTCCCCTGAGCAACCTGATGCAGGCCGGGCTTGAGCGGGTTGCCATCCTCAGTCAGTACCGCAGTTTTTCATTGATAAACCATATCGGCATCGGTGCCGCCTGGGACATGCTCGGCAAATATCGAGGGGTTTCCATTCTGCCGCCATCCACCGGCTATGGGAATACGTCCTGGTATAGAGGATCGGCAGACGCCGTTTTTCAGAATGCCGATTTCATCCAGTATCATGATCCTCAAGAGGTGCTTATCCTTTCCGGTGATCATGTATACCACATGGATTATCAGGAGGTGATTGACTATCACCGTCAAAAAGACGCCGATCTGACCATAGCCTGTCTGCAGGTTCCCATGGAAAAAGCGCATCGTTTCGGTGTGGCGGATATCGACAACGAAGACGGAGATCTTGGCGGACGGGTTCTGCAGTATAAGGAAAAACCTGATCGGCCAAAGTTCAACTGGGCTTCTCTGACGGTATTCTGTTTCAAGCCCAAGGCCCTGCTTGAGGTGCTGACGCTTAATGCCAGGGAGGATGAGTCCTTCGAGTTTGGGCGAAATATAATACCCCGGATGATGTATGCGCAGCGACGGGTCTACGGTTATAAATTCAGGGGATATTGGGGGTATTCCCGCACCATCGAGGAATACTGGCAGACCAATATGGATCTTCTCGGCCCTTCTCCTAAAATTGATATGGAAAGATGGGGTTTGCGTACCAATCTCGACCATCGCAGCATTCGCGATTGTCAACCCCTGAAAGTAGGAGGTGAAGCCGTTATCCAGGACAGTCTGGTGTACAACGGTTGCATTGTCGAGGGAACGGTGGAACGGTCTATCCTGTTCCCCGGTGCGTATGTTAAAAAAGGAGCGGTGGTCAGGGACTCGGTCCTCTTCTTTGATAACGTTGTGGGACGTGATGCTCGGCTGGAAAAGGTGGTCAGTGATGTTAATGTGACCATCGGGAACGAGGTCAGTATCGGCACGCCGGAACCAGCGACCGACAAGGAAGTGACTGTCCTTGGCTGGAATAATTTCATCCCGGATAAGGCGGTGATCGGCTCGGATTGCACCATTTATCCTTCTTTGGCGGCTGACAAACTTTCACGGGAAATTAAGTCCGGGGAGATTGTGCGATGAGAAAGGAAAATACTCTTGTACTCATTCTTGCCGGGGGAGTGGGCAGCCGGTTGAATAATCTCGTGCAGAGCAGGGCGAAACCTGCTGTGCCCTTTGGCGGGATTTACCGCATTATCGATTTCAGCCTGAGTAACGTGATGAATTCCGGCCTGACCCAGGTTGGTGTTCTTACTCAGTATAAACCTCTTTCCCTGATGAGGCATATCGGTACCGGCGAGGCGTGGGATTTCACGGGGCGCAGCAGGGGTGTGAAGATTCTGCCACCCAGAACCGGGGCCAAGGATTCCGACTGGTATAAGGGAACAGCCGATGCGGTGCGGCAGAATATGGATTTTATCAAGGCCCATCCATCAAAAGAAATTCTGCTGTTGTCCGGCGATCATATTTATCGGATGGATTTTGATTATATGATTAATTTCCATCGGCAGAAACAGGCAGATGTGACCATTGGCATGATGGTGGTGCCGAAGAGCCAGATCCATCAGTTTGGTGCAGGAATCACCAATGATGAAGGCCGCATTATTGAGTGGGAGGAAAAACCGAAGGAACCGCGTACCAATCTTGCCTCCATGGGTATCTATGTTTTTGATACGGAATATCTGCTGGGCATGCTGATGGAAAATCGTGATGAGATAGACTTCGGCATGCATCTGATCCCCAGGGCCATTGAGCGCAATAATGTCTTTGCCTATCCCTTCCACGGGTACTGGCGTGATGTAGGGACCATACAGGCATATTGGGAGTCGAATATGGACATTATCCGCGAAAATTCGGGCATTGCGCCGGAGGACTGGGGTATCCGGCCGAATGTTGAAGCGGCGGTTACAAATATTGCCGACAGGCCGCCTGCGCGCTTCGCCGCCGGATCAAGTGTAAAAAACTCAATGATCTCAGCAGGCTGTGTTGTAGAAGGTGAGGTGGTTAATTCAGTGCTCAGTCCGGGTGTCCGGATCGGACCAGGTGCGAGTGTACGTGATTCAATCCTTTTTCATGATTGTATTATCGACAAGGGCGCGACGCTTGATCTGGCCATCCTTGACAAGCGGGTGCGGGTGGGTGCCGGGGTTATCATTGGCCACGGCAATGATAAGACCATGCCGAACAGGGATCATCCCAAGCATCTCTATACGGGAATAACCTTGGTGGGAAAAGAGGCGGAAGTGCCTGCTAACTCGGTAATCGGTCGCAATTGCATCATCGCCCCGCAGGCCCGGTCAAAGGATTATCCCCATTTTGAGGTAAAGACTGCCGAATCCGTCGGGATTATCGAAAAAGATTAAAATTTGCTGTTGGGGCGGTTTTTCACGAACCGCCCCTGTAAGCTTT
>QKJV01000338.1 GCA_003249165.1 Desulfobulbaceae bacterium
GATGTCCTGTCTGTTGATCCGTCATCTATGACAATGATTTCCATTGCTCCATTATAGTCACTGAGTAAGATATTCCTCAATGTCCGACCGATAACTTTTTCTTCATTAAATGCTGCTATAACGACACTGACAGGTGGCTGAAATGAAGGTTTATCGGTATTAGATAAGCCGCCGTTCTTTGATCGTGACCGATGCAGTTGAGCGAGAACAGCAACAATAATAGTTCGTAAAGTAACAAGAAAAGTGGCGACAATCATAAATGCCCATCCAACTTCACCAATGAAATGAAGAAATTGGAAACCACTGTTTCCGATCAGCTGTTGCAAAGGTGGATGATTCTCAGGCAGCGGCGGCATGAGAGATGCCGTAGTCGTCCCGAGTAGATGGCTAAGCGAAACAAATCGATCTCCCCTGGTCTGTAGATAATCTATAATAAGCGGCAGGGCAGCAACGGTTTGACTTCGATTACCGCCGGCATCATGCAGCAGTATGATATTGCCTTGGAGGCGTTGGTCTTTGACTCGTTGAAGCAAGGTATCGACACCAGGGCGAGACCAGTCTTCAGGATCAATATCGCTGGAAACAGTCAGATAACCCAGTTCCTGTGCGATTTTTATAGGAATCAGTTCTTCGTGCATGTGGGGCTGCGAATCGGCATTGTAAGGAGGACGGAAGAGAAATGTTGAACGGTGCGTGATCGTTTCGATAAGACGCTGGGTGGCGTTGAGCTCGAGGCGTGCACGGTCATCTGAAACTTCCGCAAGATTGGGATGGGTGTAAGTGTGCACTCCGATTTCATGTCCTTCGCGGATAATTCTAGCAACAAGAGCGGGATTGTTCTCCATTCGTTCGCCGACCATGAAAAAGGCGGCTTTGATGCCCCTTTTACGCAGAATATCAAGTATGGCCGGCGTCCATTTAGGATCTGGACCATCATCAAATGTAATGACCACGTCATCGGGGTTCCCTCTGCCCTGGTGGTTTATCGTGGTATAAGAGGGAAAAACTTTGTAAACAGAGGTTAGTTTTCCGCTTGGATCAACGTCAACTTCCCGATAACCGTTTTTATGATCATCTTCAATCATCAAAAAATTTCCATCACCAAGTTGTGCGACTGTATCTTCCGGAATGATGGGACGAAGAATATCTAAGGAGGCAGGGAGTACAGAGGACGGACGGGCGAAGGGTAGAACCTGCCATATGGAGGGATCTTCAATTCCCAGGCGCGAGATGGCTATACCCCCGGCATGAAGACGCCGGGCGCAGCTTACCTGATTAAAGAAAGTGACTCCGTCCAGAAACCAGACGGTATGTTCCGTGTTACCATCCATATAGGAAAAATGTGGATTATATAAGGGCATACCGGAACGACAATCGTTCAGCCCTGCTTTTCCCGCTCGCGTCAGGACATCGGAAAAAGAGAGGGTTCGTGCCTCCTTACTTCCTGGAGACCAGTCGTATCCATAAGATCCGATAGCTATAATCCATTGAGCGGGATGACCATAGGCAAGCATCGTTTGCAGCCAGCCATCAAACCATGGCTGTGATGCCAGCGGCCCTGGTGCGTCTATTTCAGAATTTTCATCATGCAGCATGGCAACAAACCGATCAACTTTAGCGGAGAGAGCTTCAAGATCAAAAGCATTGAGTTCAAGCCCCATAGGTACAGACAGCCAAAGTTGCATTTCCTGTTGATGTAGAGAGTCTGCCAGATTGCCGAGCAGTGAGGTAAGTTCCTGGCGATATGCCGGATCAATCTGATTCCAGTCGATAAGCACGCCACCTGCTTCAGCTTTACGAAGATTATCAGTTAATTGCGAAATAAAGCGTTCCTTCCGCTCTTGTGGGCCGTTTATTAATCCTTCAACGGCTTCAGGTTGCCATGTGTCATTGACAAGATTACGTAGTAAAGGCAACAAGATTATTTTGTTGTCTTTGGCAAAATCTAAAACTTGCTGTTCAATTTTGGCTTGAAGAGTTCCCTCACCATCAACAAGTGTCAACCATTCTGGACTGAGATGGGTTAGTTGAGAGGCATGTGTTTTGAGGGAATCAAAACTTCCCGGATCCCAAGCGGAATAGAAACCAAGATGTACCTCGGAACTATTTTCCTCAATATCTTTGGATGTGGCAGAAGAATCAGCCGGAAGTGTTGGGGAAAGACCTTTGGTTTTACTGAAGCGAAGCCAGAGAGGTGCCGGGAGTGTCGAGGAAGATGGAGTCTGTTGCAATCCACAGCGTAAATGGGCACGTAGCTCCTTAACGGCCTCTGGTAGATGAAGCTGTGGTGTGATGATGAGATATCTGACAAAAAGAACACTTCCTACGAAAAAAAAGAGACTGCCAAGCAGCAGAAAAAGGCGTAGTCTAGGCCATCTCTTACCTTCTTCGTCTCGAAATATGAATGACGTCTCTTTAATATCGGGCATAGGTTGAGGCTAGAGAATGAATGCTATGGAAAGGAGATTTTTGTCTTCGTATTGAAGAATAGGTTGTTTTTTGCTGAAAATAGCAACTAGTAATCACTTTGGTGATAGAACGAATTGTGAGATGATAAGATCTATATAGATTTTATCAATTATTTATTAACAAGGATTGTTAATAAATTTTCTTTACCATGGAAAGTTGCAGGACACAAGAGGGAATTATTTATTACGATATGGATGATTTTAGGAAGTCAAACAAAAAACGCGTAACAGAAGTTACACGTTTTTTGTTTGGCCTATTTCAAGAAAAATTCTTAATGATCAATACTTGCTCCTGCACCTCTGGGGAAACGAATGTTTTCCACCATTTCTTGAACATCTTCCGGTGGCGGACTCGTTATCATGGAAACCAGCAGTGTTACAATAAAGTTGATGAGCATACCTATGGTGCCGATTCCTTCAGCACTTATCCCAAAAAACCACGGGGAACCACCCATGAATTTAATATTCACGATGTAAATAAAGGTGAAGGTGATACCTGTTATCATGCCGCAAATGGCTCCTTCCCGATTTGTTCTTTTCAAGAAAATTCCCAGCACAATAATAGGAAAGAATGAGGATGCTGCAAGACCGAAAGCAAAGGCAACAACCTGCGCCACAAAACCTGGAGGGTGGATGCCAAAATATCCCGCAACGCAAACAGCCAATCCGATCATGACACGTCCCACGGTCAATCTCTGTTTTTCAGAGGCATTACGGTTAATAAGCCTGTAATAGAGATCATGGGAAATGGATGAGGAAATTACAAGCAGCAACCCGGAAGCAGTAGACAGAGCGGCTGCAAGTCCTCCTGCGGCAACCAGGGCAATAACCCAAGGAGGAAGTTTGGCAATTTCCGGATTGGCGAGCACCATGATGTCACGGTCGATGAAAAGTTCATTTTTGTTGTCTGTTGGTTTGTTTGACAGGAGTTCTTGCCCATAAGATCCTTTTTCGCCGGTAAAAGCCGGTTTTCCTGCAAAAGGTTCTCCCGGGAAGTATTCTATAATGCCGTTCTGGTTTTTATCTGCCCAAGCGATAAGACCGGTTTTTTCCCAATTTTTAAACCATGATGGGGCTTTTGAGTATTCAACGCCGCTGATGGAATTTATCATGTTATAGCGGGCAAAAGAGGCAATTGCCGGCGCAGTCGTATAAAGTATAGCAATGAAAAGTAATGCATAACCTCCACTGAGACGAGCCGCACGTACACTCGGAACTGTATAAAATCGAACAATAACGTGAGGAAGACCTGCAGTCCCTACCATCAGAGCCATTGTGATACAAAAAACATCAAGCATGGGTTTACTGCCCTGGCCGAATGCTTTTGTATATTCGGCAAATCCGAGGTCCGAGTTTAATTGATTAAGTACGTCGAGCAAGTACTTACCGGCGTTGGCACCTTCGGCAATTGTCGATCCCATGCCGAGTTGTGGTAAAATGGTCCCTGTGATTTTGTATGAAATGGCAAAAGCGGGGACCAAGTATGCAACAATCAAAACAAGATACTGCGCGACTTGCGTGTAGGTTATGCCCTTCATGCCACCCAGGGATGCATAGAAGAAAACAATAGCCATACCGATAAGTACCCCTGTGTTGACATCAACCTCAAGGAAACGGCTGAAAACAATGCCCACACCACGCATCTGACCCGCAACATAGGTGAATGAAACAAAGATGGCGCAGATAAGCGCTACAAAGCGAGCGATATTAGAATAGTACCTGTCTCCGACGAAATCCGGTACGGTAAATTTCCCGAATTTTCTTAAATAGGGCGCCAAAAGTAATGCAAGAAGTACGTACCCGCCTGTCCAACCAAGCAGATAGATTGAACCGGCATATCCCATAAACGAAATCAGCCCTGCCATAGAGATAAAGGAAGCGGCGCTCATCCAGTCCGCTGCCGTAGCCATACCGTTGGCAAGGGGGGAAACCCCCCCTCCGGCAACATAAAATCCACTGGTTGTTTTCACCCTAGTAATCCAGGCAATACTCAGATAAATACTGAAGGTTATGCCAACCATAATGTATGTCCATGTCAAGATTGACATTATTTGTTCTCCTTATTTCGTAGTGTATAAATCTTAATCCCTTCACCGGAAGGGACTTCAAGCCATTACAAACTCTTTAAAATGAGGTTATCCCTTGAAGTTTGTAGTGGTTCCCGAATCTCCCTGATTTAAAGGAATTCGAGGCGATATCTTTAAGATTTAATGTTATGTTGAGGTTGTGAAAGAGACTTTGTTGTAAGTCGGAATTGGTGCAGGCTGCCTTGATATTCAGAATTCGATGAAAGACTGGAGAGGGCTCCTTAAAAAGCTGTCTATATGTTGCTATTTTCGATAATTTTTATTTATCAGTAAAATAACCCCGGGACAGAACTTTTTAGAAAATCACCGCATTTATTCGTGAACATCAAATTCCTCGTCAACTTTCTTCATCTTGAAATAGTATACGAAGATGAGAATGACGAAGATATATATGGCACCTTGCTGCGCAAACCAGAAGCCTAGCGGAAAGCCGGCAATTTGAATGGCATTTAGCTGATCAACGAAGATAATCCCAAAGCCATAAGAGACAATCGCCCAGATGGAAAGCAGGGTGAGCATGAGGGTAAGATTTTTTTTCCAGTACATTTTTAAATCTTTTTTCATTTATTACCTCCGTTGTTGTTTGTTACGTGCGTTTTATCATTCGCTGGGATACCGACACCCAGTCAAATGAAATAACCACAGTCCGCACAGTGTTGCTCAACGTTTAATATTCATCAGAAACTGAAGCAACCAACATTTCAAGCACAAGCTACGGTAACTTTTTTTCAAGGAAAAAAAATCAAGAAGTGAGTAACTGCCTAACGTTCTTGGAATTGTCACATTTAATGAAAAATGTGTACTTTTAATTACCCTATAGCAAATAATTTGCACAGAGCAAATTCTTTTTTTTGCTGGATGAATTTTTTTTAAGGTTGTAATTTTTTTTTGCAAGCCCGCATCGAAAAAGCGAGATGGTCATTTGAATAAAAAAATCAGCTGAATAGGTCAAAATGTTTCCAAGAATGGATTTCCCGCTGAAGTTGGAAATTACAATACAATTTAAGGATGGTGGCTAACTCGATTAAGTTGTTTTTCGATATTTTTAATCGTGAAAGCCTTGATAAAGGAAGACTTCTCGCCATCTGCATACTTTTGACAGAAGAAATAGAAAGTTGGGTTAAACCAAAATGATTTGGTCCTAAACAGTTAGAACACAAAAATCCGCTTTGTGTCGGACTGAAAAAGCAAGATGTTGTTCTCCAGTCGGTCTTTCCGCAGACAAGACATTGGTCGAGTTGCAAACCCATGCCGAGAATATCGAGCATTTTGAGTTGAAAAAAAATGACGGTCTCGGAGATTTTGCCCGTCCCTGCAAGTGCATGCAGGGACCAGTTCAATAAATCAAAAAGAGATTCATCAGCATCATTTTCCCGGGTCCATTGCTCAACCAATTCAGAGATCAGCATGGCTGCTGTAAAATGATGGTAATTCTCTCGTATCTGGGGAAAAGGATTCAGAAGTTCAGCGCTATCCACTCGACTTAATGTAGATAGTCGGCTTGGAATTAATGTGATATCAAGAAGGGAAAAAAACTCAAGCTTGTTTACAAAACGTTTTTTGCTGCGTTTTGCGCCCTTGGCTATAGCCTTTAGTTTCCCAAAATTCCTGCTAAAAAATATAACGATTTTATCTGACTCACCATAGTCCGTTACTCTCAGAACTATGGCTTGAGATCGGATATACGACATCAGCGAACGGGTGTAAATATCCCTTGTGTATTATTGGGTGTTCCAGTTTGACTGTTTTCAGTCGCCGTTGTTGCCGATGAAGGAGAACCTTCTGAATTTTCGATTGGAACATTGTTAGGTGTGGGTGGTAATCCTGGGGCTTCATTGGAGGTACTTTCTCTCTGAAGATTATTTTCAGGGGAAGAGGAAGGAGCCGAATATGTATCCCCTTGGGAGGGGGGAGAAAAAGAGGGGGATTGCGTTGGAGCTTCCACTGCGTGAAATTTTTGATTTATCTGAGAGGAGAGGGGAGTTTGACCGGTATAGGAGGAAGAAGACGAAGTTGTTGGTGCAGAAGAAGACGAATAAAAAAAGAAATACACACCAAATCCAACGAACACCAAGAAGATCAGGATAATAAAGAAAAAACGCAAGTTGAAGAAGATGGACGACTCTGCCATTTTTTCATTCTGGAATACTTCATGATTTCTGATTGTTTCTTCTTCAGAATGGCCGGTTTCACTATTATAACGATCAAGAACAATTTGGGGATCAAGGCCGAGAGATTGGGCATAAAGCTTAATAAATCCTCTCGTAAAAACTTCTGCTGGCATCTTACTGCGATCATTTTCTTCAATTGCACGCAATGTCCCAAGACTTATACAGGTTTGAGCGGCGACTTCTTCCAGGCTCAATTGTTTTTGCAACCTTTCTTTCTGGAGATATCTGCCCGGAGATTGGCTTGCATTGTATTCGTACGAATCATTGTTGACCCCTGCATTCTCTTGGGAATTTTGTGTCATTTGCCTTAAATCCTTATGAAAGAAAAAATTTGTCGTTCAGGTTGTTTTAAAATTTCTGATCAAAGGAGTTCTTTGATATAGGAATTTTCACGTAACTCTTTAACCCAGTATTCAAATTTTTTCTTGAGTTCCTGGTCGTAGAGGGTTGTCCGTATTTCCTCTTTAACCTTTTCCAGAGGTGCTTGAGCGATGACGCCACCGCTGGTTTTTGATACAAGTTTAAAGAATTGGAAACCAACAGGTGTTTCTATAACGGGACTCACTTCACCCGGATGCAAGTCGTTTATTGCTTTCAGCATATAATCACTTAACTCGTTTTTTTGGAAAGTCCCTATATCTCCTCCATCAACACTTGAAGGTAAATCAGAATAATTTTTTGCTATTTCATTAAAATTTTCACCTGCAATCACCATTTCGCGTAATTGTTCAGCTCTTTTTTTTGCTTCTTCTCTGGAAGCAGATCGTCCTGTATCTCCCCAGCCACTCCCGAACTGAAGGATATGGTATCCATCCGAAGCATTCTGTTGAACATATTTATCACGGTAATAGGCTTCAATCTGTTCATCGGTGATAACGACTTTTGCGCGAATTTCATGACTGAGAACTTTGGAACGAAGAATCTGATCACGTAATGACGAGCGATATTTTTCTTCCGTAATACCCACAGATGCAAGCTGGGTTTTCAGTTTTTCTCGTGTAATATTATTATGTTCAACAATACGATCTATCGCGGCTTCGAGTTCAGCATCGGAAACTGTAATTTGTCGACTGGCTGCACGTTGAAGAAGGAGCTTATGATCTATCATGTTGCGCAACATCTCATGCCTGGCTCTGTTCAAGGCTTCATTTAGCTGGGAGGCAGGGACTTCTGCTCGAATTTTGTTTAATGTCGGAGCTGCTTCTTCTTCAAGCTCGGAAAGTGTAATAACATCATTGTTGACAACAGCAACTACGCGATCAACAAGCTCGTCGGCAAACGTAGCGGACCCGAAAAAGAAGGTTGTGATGAGCAGGATTGACATTGAAGCGAGAAATGCGATTTTGCAACCAGACATATAAGAAAAATTTTTTTTGACCATTTGAAAACCAGAAGTGAATAGAGATTATTCAATTGAGAGATGATTTAATATACATGGATTAACTGATACTTTTACGATACTAAACAAGTGCCTGCAAGACTTTTTTAATTTCTGAAAAAACTGAATCATCGGTGTCTGTCAACTGTGGAACAATAAGTTTTCCCTCAGGCGTAAATCTTACTTTGCTTTTACCTTTGTTGGCCAGGGAAAGAATTTTTTCCGGTTTAACCGGAGTCTGATTTAGAAAACTGAAGACAATTCCCCCTGCACCCCGTTCAAGCTTATTGATTTTCAGTTTCCGTAAAGAAAATTTGAGGGTTATAATCTGGAGCAGATTCCGGGTTTCTTCCGGGATATTACCATAACGATCTTGCAGTTCATCCTGAAGGTCTTCAAGTTCAAGTTCGTCCCTGATGCTGGTAATTTTCCGATAAGCGATGTATCGTTGATCACTGTCGGTAATGTAGTAATCAGGAATAAATGCTGAGATGCCCAGATTGATTTCAGGGTCAACATCGTATTCCTCCTGGGTATAGTCGTCGCCCCTTCCTCGTCTCTTGAGATCTTCAACCGTTTTTTGCAATAAATCAAGGTAGAGATCGTAGCCTACAGCCGCAATATTGCCGCTCTGCGATTTCCCGAGAATGCTGCCCCCGCCTCTTATCTGTAAATCACTCATCGCCAGTTTAAAACCACCGCCCAGTTCATTATAGTCCATCAGTGCGCGCAGTCTTTGCCTGGCATCTTTTGACAAACCGTCAAGCGAAGGGACAAGCAGGTAGGCAAATGCCTGCTCGGTGCTTCTCCCCACCCTCCCGCGTAGTTGATAAATTTCTGCCAGGCCGAACATATCAGCGCGGGTTATAATTATTGTGTTGGCATTTGGAATATCCAAACCGGATTCAATTATTGTAGTACAGACAAGAACATCCACGTCTCTTTTAACGAAACGGAACATAATTTCTTCAAGCTGTTTTCCGGGCATTTGTCCATGGGCAACCGCTATTTTTGCGTGCGGTACGAGTTTTTGTACCCTGTTAGCCATTTCTTGGATGGACTGAACGCGGTTATGGACAATAAAAACCTGGCCGCGTCGTTGCAGTTCTTTAACCACCGCTTCTTTGATAACTAGGTCGTCATGCCTAGCCACAAAGGTTTTAACGGCCCGGCGCTCACCCGGAGGAGAACTGATTACGGACAAATCCCGTATCCCGAGAAGTGAGAGTTGCAAAGTGCGTGGAATCGGCGTTGCTGTCAAAGTCAGAACATCTACGTTCGCTTTCATTCTCTTCATTTTTTCTTTATGTGTTACACCGAAGCGATGTTCCTCGTCTATGATCAGAAGTCCAAGATGTCTAAAGACAACATCTTTGGAGAGAATGCGGTGAGTCCCAATAATCATGTCCACCTTACCCTCTGTTAACTCTCTGATTACCTCCTTCTGCTCTTTGTCACTGCGGAAACGGTTTAAACATTCAACTTTTACGGGAAATCCGGCAAAACGGTCGCGAAATGATTCCACATGCTGTTCGGCGAGCACGGTAGTCGGAACGAGCATGGCAACCTGATAACCATCTTCTATTACCTTGAATGCTGCGCGGACAGCCACCTCGGTTTTTCCATAACCCACATCACCGCAGACAAGTCTGTCCATTGAAAGTTCGGAGGAAAGGTCATGAATAACGTCACGAATTGCCTTAAATTGCCCGGAAGTCTCCTCGTAAGGAAATGTTTCTTCAAGTTCGTTGAACAATGAATCGGGTTTGCTGAATGCATGGCCTTTTGCCAACTGGCGGCGTGCATAAATATCAAGAAGTTCCTGGGCAACTTTCCAAACCGCTTCAGTTACCTTCTGTTTGGTCTTGACCCATGTTTTTCCCCCGAGTTTGTCTATTTTCGGTTGCTTGTCTGAAATGCCCTGGTACTTGCTGACAGTATTTAACCTGTCGACCGGAACATAAAGTTTGTCATTTCCTTCATAGGTGATCTGTAAAAAATCATTGACTACCCCGTTCAACGACATATTGATTATGCCGTTGAAAATACCGATTCCATGATCATTGTGGACAACGTAGTCGTTTGGATGGAGCTCTTCAAAACGGATACTTTCTTTTTGGGCGGGATGTTTTTTCTTTTTTCTTGAACCTAATCGTTTTTCACCGAAAAGTTCATTTTCGGAGAGAAAATGAAGTCCTTCACCGGGCAGGTCAAAACCTGCAGTTAAAGGCGCTGTAACCAGGGTTATGTATTCTGAACCCGTCTGATCAAGTTTCAGAGGAGCCTTCTGGCTGGTTATTTCAAGTTCATAGTGCGAGAGCATCTCTGCAAGATGCAGAGCATGTCTTTCTGTGCGGCAAGCGAGAACGACCTTATCATTATTTTGTTGCCATTCCCGTATCTGTTTAACAAGAGGGGCAATGAATCCTTCCTGTTTGCGAGATAATTCGAGTTGCTGTTTAAGCAGCAGATGATTGCCGTTGTTTATGTTGAGAATATTGTTTTGGTCTGGTTGTGAAGTTGCAAAATCATGCAGGCAAATCTGACTAAAAAGACTGAAAGAGGTTTCAAGTTCATTTACCGGCAGGAAAAGAGATTCAGGCGGCATAGCCGGATTGTTTGAGTTTTGCGCCTCCAGATAATTTCTATTGATCCGTTCCCAAATCAACTTGACAGATTGAGCCGATTCCTCCGATGAAAATGAAAAAATAAGAGTGTTCTTCGGGAGTATATCCATCGGAGCAGATAATTTTTCATAGAAGAGGGGAATAAAAAATTCAATACCGGGAAATGGAGTCCGTGTTTTGATTTTTTCTCTGATTATGTTTTTTTGCTGCTGATTCCAATTGTTAAGCGAAGACTCGTGATCAAAAGAGGAAATGATTCTTTCATATTCTGGCAGGTCATGATCAGGGAAAAGTATATCACTTACCGGCAGAAAAACAGCTTCATTTACTTCCTTGATAGATCGTTGGGTTATAGGGTCGAAATAGCGGATTGATTCAACCGTTTCGCCGAAAAAATCGAGCCGTATCGGCGCATCAACAGCCGGCCCTTCTTCGGCAAAAGGAGGAGGATAGATGTCAATAATTCCACCACGGAGGGCAAACTCTCCGCTGTTCTGGACTAAGGAAACCTGTTCGTAGCCTTTTCTTACAAGTGATTGGACAAGAGCCTGTTGTTCTGTATCTTCGCCCTGCATGACAATGTCCGCAAGGTTTCCCAGGATACTAACTGGGAGTATCCTGCGTAACAGGGCCTCACTTGAAGCAAGGAGGATAAAAGGTTTTCTGTTTGCCTGAACCCGGTAAAGTGTTGATAAGCGTAAGGCCGTCGTAGAGCTGTCCGGTGAAAGGGGAGTATATGGAGGAATCTCATACCCCGGATAGCAGAGAACCGGGAAAGACGAAAAAAGATTCAGGTCCTGTTCCATGCCGGCAAGCATGGATTCTGAAGGAACAACAAAAAGAATGGGCCTGTTCGTTTTTTCGGCAGTATAAGCCGCGAGCAGTGCAGCAGCAGAAGGGCGCAACCCGGTTATGTGCGCTGTTTCCTTGAGATGCTCCCTGAGAAAATTAAATAATTGATGCATAATAAAAAGCCATGGCAGCCATTACTGCCATGGCGGAAGTGAATTGTGTTGAGAAGGAATAACTGTGGATCAGTTATCTGAATGGAGCGGAATGTGTAGTTAGAACTGTCCTCCGATACTGAAATCCCATAGGCTCTGATCCTCATCATATTTTGGATCAATGTTGTAACCCCATTCAAGACGTAATGGCCCCATGGGAGAAAGCCAGCGGAAACCGAAACCGACGCTTGAGCGGAGATCATCAGTAATATTTTCAGAATCGCGAACAGAATTACCAATGTCGTAAAAAACAACACCATTAAGGCCGATATCTTTCACAAGTGGGAAAATATATTCAAAGTTAGCGTATGCCATTTTTTCACCACCGATTTTATCATTTCCATCTCGCGGACTGATGCTCCAGTTTTCAAAACCGCGCATGGAGTTTAAACCGCCAAGGTAAAATTTTTCGTAAACAGGCAATTTCCCCTCTTCATCTTCGGTAACATAACCGGCAGCCCCGCGGATATGGAATACCGTGTCCCATCGATACGGAAAATACCAGCTTGTCGATCCTTCATATTTGGTGAAGGCGCTGTCGCCACCCATAAAAGTTCCTGCTTTCTCGACAGAGATGGTATTTATGGATCCTGAAGAGGGGTTGAACTTTTTATTTCTGGTGTCTCGGGTAAGACCCAGTGTTATGGAGTGGGTGATATTTATATCCATGGACTGCCTGATGTAGTACGAGGCATTATCACTGACATCGGAAAGGGTCGAGTCATCATACCGCCATTTACCCCACACCGCCCATTGTTCCCAGAGAGGATACCCAAGACGGATTGCTACACCAACAGATTCTTTGTCGTAGTCATCGTAATCTCTGTTCCAGTTGTATAGGTCAAAGCCGAATGATACTTTCGAATCATTCAGATTAGGTTCTGTGAAACTCAGATTATAATAATTATATTTACCCCCAACATTTGCCTGCAACGATACCGATTGTCCGCGGCCAAGAAAGTTATGCTGCGTGATGTCCGACATGAAAAGAAGACCATCGGCGGAACTGAATCCGGCCCCGATACTGAAAGTGCCGGTTGATTTTTCCTTAAGCCCAACAATGACATCCATGAGGTTTTCTTCTGCTGTTGGTTCAGGTGTAATATTGATGTCTTCAAAAAAATCAAGACGTTGAAGACGTTCAGTGCTTTTTTTCAACGCTGTTGCGTCGTAAATACTGTTTTCATTGACTGTAAGTGCGCGACGAATGACCTTGTCGCGGGTTCGGGTGTTTCCTTTGATGATAATCCGATTGATATGTACCAGATCTCCTTTTTTGATATGGATGTTGAGATCAACCCTTTTCGCTTCATTGTTTTTCGAAACCTGTGGGTCTACCTCGGCAAATGCATAGCCCTTTGACGCATAATAGTCTGAAATTTTCAGGACATCATCACGCAGTACCTGACGGTTGAAATATTTTTCATCGCCGATAGTCGTCATCGCCAAAAAACTTGACTTGTCTTCAATCAAGTCCCCACTTATGTCGATCGTTCCCACTTTATAGCGGTCACCTTCAGTAATATTGAAAGTGACATAAAGCCATTCGCCTTTTTTTTCAACTTCTGGATCGCCAACCAGGGCGTCTATGAATCCGTGATTCTGATAAAAAGCTCCAATGCGTGAGGCATCCTGTTTTAAGATATCTCTTTTCAACAGTCCCGAGTCGGTAAACCAGGAGAACATGGTTTTCGTTGAAGTTGCGAGAATTTTTTCTATCTCATCATTGGAAAACGTATTGTTTCCGTGAATGATGATTTCTTTTACGTAAATTTTCTCGCCTTCCTTGATTTCAAACAGGATATTGACCCGGTCCTTGTCCGGATAGGTAAGTTTTGTTGTTACCTCGGTGTCATAATAGCCCTTTTCTTTATAAAGTTTGCGGATATTTTCCGCGGATGCCATGACTTCCTGGGGATTCATGATAGTGTTTGCCGTAACAGTGACAACCTCTTTGATTTTGTCTGCTTCTATATTGTTTTCTCCCGTGAAGGTGACACTTGCAATGACCTCTTTTTCTTTGACGGTGAATACTATATTTTTACCGGCCTCAGTGTTATCTACACTGATCTGTACATCATCAAAATAGCCCATTTTATAAATATTCTTCAGGTCTTCTCTAAGAAGTGCCGGGTTGTATTGATCACCGGCTCTGTTTTGAATGTGCTTGAGTATGGCTCCGGAATCTATACGCGTGTTTCCCTTGATGTCAATCTTACCTACTCGATAAAGGCGGCCTGTGTAAGAAAGAACTTCGTCAACGATTTTGTTTAACTCGATTGTTATTTCATCTGAATTGTCAGCTTCCTGATAAAAAGAACGGGTTTCCGATGTATTCATAAGGTCCAGAGTCTGGACGTCTATACTCAAACGCGAACCGATTTGGGTAACGCTGCCAAAAACAATATATTCAATGTTATTATCGGTAATAAACGGACGTATCTTTTCAACCGCAGGAGGGAAGGGCTTTGTATAATCAAGTTGCGTTTCTGCAGTGCGGCGGTCGACAAATTTTTGGCCGCGCGATAGGACATAGGAAGACAGAATCTGGTCACTCTTTTCGGCTAAAGGGCCAGAGTTGCCACTGGAATTAATTTTGAAAGGGAAAAACAGTGTGTTAACAGCGGGACTGTCGCTGTTAGCAGCCTCTGTTTCGGCAGAGGCCGAAGAAAAATATGAGATCAAGAAAAAGAAAATGAATAAAGGCAGTACCAGGCTCGGTGAAAAGCGGCGTTTATGCATAGCGAGTCTTCATAGGTTAAGTGGGAGGAAAATGGACTTTATTATCCAAAGAATATTGAAAAAATACTGCAACCGCAACATTTTTTCCTTTAGCATGAAAAACCATGAGCTTAAAGTATAACTAAATGAAGTTAATCAAAAATAAAGATTGTTGCCAGAAAAAAGTTAAGCAACTCAGGAATATGTATCACTTCAAACAAGAGTGTTGTTATCAAAAAGCTTGCCGTTACGCAGTGTTAAACAGCGGTCCATCTGGCGGGCCAGGTCAAAATTATGGGTTACCATAACCGTTGTCAGGCCAAAATCTGTATTCATGCTGCGGATTAATTGGAAAACCTTATCACCTGTTTTAGGATCAAGATTGCCTGTCGGTTCATCAGCCAGCAGCAGAGCCGGCTTCATGATAATTGATCGGGCAAGGGCAACGCGTTGTTGTTCCCCACCTGATAATTCACCAACCCTGTGGTTTACTCTGTGGGCAAGCCCGACTTTTCCCAACAGTTCCCTGGCATCACGATAAAGTTCATCTTTTTTAATTCCTGCGATAAGCCCTGGCATAATGGTGTTTTCCAGGGCGGAGAATTCCGGCAGCAGATGATGAAACTGAAAAACAAATCCAATGGATTTATTACGAAAATTTGCCAGACTGAAATCATCACGTTTAAAAATATCTTCGTCCCGGTATGTCCAGCTTCCTGCATCCGGTCTGTCAAGAGTGCCGAGAATGTGAAGCAGGGTTGATTTGCCTGTCCCTGAAACGCCAGTAATTGCCACCATCTCACCTCTTCGGAGGTCAAGATCGAGATTGTCGAGAACCACGACTTTCTCAGGACCATGCCCATAGGACTTCATGAGTTTTTTGGCTGAAAAATCAATATGATTAGTAAAGTCTTCACGCATACGGGCATTAATAACGCAGGGCTTCTGCGGGTGCAACCCGGGATGCCTGCCAGGATGGATAGATAGTTGCAAGAAATGTAATAAGTACAGCGGATAAAGCAACTGCCGTTACATCGAAGGGGAGAATGTTTACGGGCAAAGTGGACATTGGGTAGACATCACTGGGAAGCTTGATAAACTGATACCTGCTGAGTATTTCGCATAAGCCAAGTCCACCGGCAACCCCGAGAACCGTTCCCGTACATCCGATGATAAGCCCTTCATAAACGAAAATCCTGAGAATATTTGCCGAACTCGCTCCCATAGACTTTAATATGGCAATATCTTTTGTTTTTTCCATAACTACCATGGTGAGTGTGCTGACAATATTAAAAGCTGCAACCAGCACTATCAGTGTTAGAATGATAAACATGGCGGTTTTTTCGAGTTTCAGCGCGGAAAAAAGATTTTGATTCATTCGCATCCAGTCTTTTGCGACAAATGCCGGACCCAGCATTGTCTCTATGCGCGTGGCGATTTCCTGTGCCTGATAAATGTCATCTACATTCACTTCGATACCATGTACGGCGTCTCCAATGTCGAGAAATTGCTGGGCTGTCTTAAGTGAGATATAGGCAAGAGAAGAATCATACTCGTACATTCCCGTATCAAAAATTCCACATACCTCACAGTTTTTTATTTTTGGAATTACACCCATCGGAGTGAGAGGTCCGGATGGAGAAAGCAGGCGAACTCTGTCCCCCAGCACTACTCTGAGTTGTCGAGCCAGATGTTTACCAATGATAATTCCCGGTGGGCTGCCCGGTTCATTCTCCGAGCGTGAAAGACATGCGATATTACCGGAACTCATCTGTTTATCAAGAGAGAGAACGGATGAGGCGCTTGTCGGATCAATTCCCCGCAGCACAATGCCAGTCCCATTATTACCTGTGGTTATCATGGTCTGAGAGTATATATAAGGTGTAACAGATTGAATTCCCTCAGTCTTTTTTAGTAAATCGATAATAGCCGGATAATTTTCAATGCTGCCGGTGATCTTCTGGACCACGATATGTGAGTTTACGCCGAGGATCTTGTTGCGCAGTTCGGAGGTAAATCCGGACATGACAGCAAGCACAACAATAAGCGCCATGACGCCGACAGCCACGCCCGCCACGGAAATAACGCTGATGAGCGATATAAATCCCTGCTTTCGCTTTGCTTTCAAATAGCGTAAACAGACAAATGTTTCAAAACTCACGGATTTAATCCTTTTCCTGACGCAGGTGGGGGAAGAGGATAACATCGCGGATAGAAGGCGCATCGGTAAGCAACATAACCAGTCGATCAATTCCGATTCCTTCACCTGCTGCGGGTGGCATACCATATTCGAGGGCGCGAACGAAATCCCTATCAAGCTCCGGGAAAATTTCATCATCGTCGCCACGGTCAGCAATCTGTTTTTCCAGACGCTGTTTCTGGTCTATTGGATCGTTTAGCTCACTGAAGGCATTTGCCATTTCCCTGCCGGTAATAAAAAGTTCAAAGCGGTCGGTGACATCGGGATTGTCCCTGTTGCGCCGGGCTAATGGAGAGATTTCCGTCGGATACTCTGTAATAAAGGTCGGGTCGGTTAGTTTCTCCTCTACCAGCAACTCAAAAAGTTCGTTTTTTGCTTTACCCGGTCCTGCCGAAGGGTCAAGCTGGATGCCTTTGTCCTTGGCAAGCTGAATTATTTTCTCAGGGTCATCCAGGACTTCTTTTTCTATGGCGGCTATTTCGATCAAGGATTCTTCCATAGTGTAACGCTTCCATGGGGGGGAAAGGTCGATTTCCGTCCCTTGATAGGTGAGCTGCATGGAACCGGTGACCTCGGCTGCAATCCAGGAAACCATTTCCTCTGTTAAATCCATCAGGTCATGGTAAGTGGCATAGGCCTGGTAGAACTCCAGCATGGTGAATTCCGGATTATGCCGGGTGGATAATCCTTCATTCCTGAAATTGCGATTGATCTCGAAAACCTTTTCAAATCCACCGACCAGAAGACGTTTCAGATAGAGTTCCGGCGCAATGCGCAGAAAGAGATCCATGTCCAGGGCATTATGATGCGTCTTGAAGGGCTTTGCCGTTGCTCCACCTGCAATGGGTTGCATCATGGGAGTCTCGACTTCCATGAATCCTCTATTAACCAGGAAGTCTCTGACAAGACGGATAATCTCCACACGTTTGCGAAAAGTATCGCGCACCTCTGGATTGACGATAAGATCAACGTAACGCTGCCTGTACCTGATTTCCACATCGGTAAGCCCATGAAATTTTTCAGGAAGAGGGCGAAGGGATTTGGTAATGGGTTGAAAGGAAATGCACTGCAGTGTTGGCTCTCCTGTTTTGGTACGAAAGAGGGATCCTTTAAATCCTGCAATATCCCCGATATCGAGCTTTTTGAAAATAGCGTATGCCTCAGGACCCACTACGTCCTGTTTTATATAAACCTGCAATCTGCCAGTCTCGTCCTGGATATGCAGAAAAGATGCTTTGCCGAATTTGCGCATGGCAATAATTCTGCCGGCCAATGACATGGTCCCACCCAGAAGGGGAGCCTCCGGATCAGAAGTTTCGGGCAGAACATCCTTTACCTGATGCGTTGGCTTGTAATTATTCGAATAAAGCTCGACGCCAAGTTCGACCAACTCTTCCGATTTGGCGCGTCTTTGTCTTAAAATCTGATTGAGTTCATCCATATTGTCACCTCGCACGACCTGATAGTCGGGCGCATCTGTTGTGTCAGCGAATTATATTACTGATCAAGCAAAAAAAATTATAAATATTTTATCCGTAATTGCCTTGAGACTTCGTTTGTCAGACTGAGAACCCGAACAGCGAGATCCGGAGTCAATGCACCGGTGCCGCAGCTGGGGGTGATCAGGCTTTGCTGCAGGATACTTGACAATGTCCATTCATCGTTGACAAGCTGTGAAACCTGTTCTTCCCATTTGGCAATCAGGGATTCGGCGTTTTCTGCGAGAATACGCTCTGATTCGGAAGTCGGAATGATCCCCCAGGCAATAATACCACCGCGAGCAAGAAACGCATAAAGCTCTTTTTTAAAGGATACAAGGCGATCAAAATATCCGTAGGCATCAAAATTAAGAATGTCAAAGTCAAGAGAGAGCAAAAGGCCCCAGTCTGTGTTGGCACAAACATGGATTCCGGCAAGCCCGCCAGCCTGATGTATCGCCTCTATCATTTCAGTTTCATCAGTAGCAATGTCCTCTTTTGAAATGCTGATAAAGGCGGAAGAACCTAAACCAGCCAGAGCCGGTTCGTCTATAAAAATAATTACCGGTTTTCCTGCTTTTTTCATGAAGTCAACCTGCCAGGCAGCCTTCATGGCAAGGCCTTTTGTCACCATTTCTCTGATCATCGGGTCGTAATAGCCTGCTCGATTATCCTGATCAGAAATACCTGTCAGGAGGGTGAAAGGGCCTGTTATTTGTCCTTTGACAGCCAGTACTCCTTCTCTGTTGCCAATTTCCTCCATCAGGCTGTAGATACCCTGGGCGTGAGATGGGCTTATTTTAAAGCGGGAATTTGGGAGTTCGGATAAGTTCTCTGATATCTCAAGGTATTCTTCAAAAAAAGTAAGCTGATCTGCCTCAAATTGTTCCGATTGGATGTTGAAACAGG
>QKJV01000083.1 GCA_003249165.1 Desulfobulbaceae bacterium
AAGACCGAAATATGAAGTAAAGACATTAAAAATCAATCAACTTCCGCCAGCAACTCTTTGGCGGCATTAATCACTCTATCAGATGCGAGATCACGCATACAGACGGGAGCATCGCATTCCCGTTTCAAACAGGGACTGCAGGGTAAATCGAGCCGGACGACACGATGCCGATCACCATAAGGACCGGTGCGCCATGGAGCAGTGGCACCAAATACGGCGACGACCGGGGTTCCCATTGCAGCTGCAAGATGCATGGGACCGGTGTCCGTGGAGATAACCAGTGGTGCACGTTTGTAAAGGGCGGCCAACGTTTTGAGGCTGGTCTCTCCGGCAAGGCTGGCTGCCGGGTTTTTCATTAAAGAGATAATCGCATCAATTATCTGCTTATCTCCTTTTCCACCGGTAAAGACCACATGATAGCCCTGGTTGACGAGCCAGTCGGCAACTTGGGCAAATCCGCCATTATTCCAGAGCTTTGTTGGCCAAGTTGCCACGGGATTGATCGGGATAACTCTGGAAGGCTCCTTTATACCCAGCGTGCGCAGTAAGGTCTTGACCTGCAGGTAATGCTTATCGGAGGGCTGTAGATTATAGACGACTTCATCCGTTTTTATGCCAATGCTTTCAAGCAGCATGAGCCCTCGTTTCAGCGCATGGATATTCATGTCAACTGCAGGAACTCTTTCGTTTAAAAAGATATAGCTGCACTCGGCATGTTCCATCCCGCGGCCGAATCCCACCTTGCGTTTTGCCCGACTTAAGGCAACCAGTATGCCGCTTTTCAGCAACCCCTGGAAATCAATGAGGAGATCATAATGGGTATCGCGCAGCTCACTAATGAAAGCGCGCAACTCCTTAAAGGCTCTTAGTCTGTCCGGCCCGTGCTGCAATGTATGCACCCAGCGCTTTCGTTTGGAGACCAGCACCCGGTCAAGTTCAGGATGGTCGATAATGATATCGGCAGCAGCTTCTTCAATAACCCAGGTAATATGAGCATCCGGAAAATGGCTGCGGAGGGCATGAAGTGCGGGTAAAGTATGAATGACGTCGCCTATGGCGCTTGTCTTAACAATCAGAATGTGCACGGGAAAATTGTAAAATCAATACCGATGAAGAGATGAATTATTTATAAAAAAAATTCCGGACATGCCGTATTAGGATAATTCAACCCTATAACAGATCCCCCACAGGCTGACAACCGGAAACACTGCCTCTGCTTTCCCTCACTCACAGCAGTTACAATTATGAGCAACGTTATTTTGACAGTTATGACTGATGGCTTAGTTGGGCAGAAATGGCATTTTTTTTCTTCATTATCAGCGTGATAATGTTTATATTATTTTCAATCTGCTTCTTGCCGAATTTATTCCCTCATTTTGTGTTTCAGTGAACAATACCTTTGTTATGAAGAGAAAACTCGTCATTTTTTCCATTTTTGCAGGGATTGTCCTGATCGGTCTGGGAATCAACCTTTTCCAGTGGCAGTCCATTCATCGCCCATGGGAGGCAGTCGAAGAGGAACCGGAAAAATTGACTCTGGAGTCAGCCGGGCAAATCTGGGATTACTATGAGTCAATCGGTTACACCCCTGTTGCTCTTTCGGAAAACAACTTCGAAGTTCCAAGAATTTATCTCGACTCTATCACTAATTACTGGGTTGATAATCAGTCCGTAGACACAAAAAAAAGTCTTTTCTATCGCACCATGCTTCCCCTCGTTCTCAGGGTTAACGAAGAAATCGGGGCAGAAAGAAAGTATCTGCAGGCACTGGCTGAACAATATAGGAAGGGTATGGAACCCGATGAGGTCGACCTTGCCTGGCTCCGAAACCTCGCGAGAAAGTACAAAGTGCTGGAAGAAGAAGATCTGGTGCTTTCAGAGGAACTTTTTGAAGAAATTTCCAACAGGGTAGACACTATCCCCGTTTCCATGGCTCTTGGTCAGATGGCGTATGAAAGCGGTTACGCAACTTCACGCTTTGCGGTTGAAGGCAATGCACTTTTCGGGCAATGGCGTTGGGATGGGAATGGCATATTGCCGGAAAACCACAGGGAAGACCTTGGAGAATATCGTATTGCCGATTTTCCAACAATAAAGGATTCCATCAAAGCCTACGCTTTGAATATCAACACACATGATGCCTACACCGATTTCCGTTTGGCCAGGGCGGAACAGCGTAGGACCCAGAAAGATGCCCTTGATGTTTACAGCCTGCTCGGTACCATGGAATTTTATTCGGAAAAACGGCAGGAATATATAGAAATCCTGCAGGACATTATCGGTTATAATCACTTAACGAAATTTGATAAGGCGAAATTATCGCCTGGACGACCGGTCATTCTGACCAATGAAAAAGACAATTGATAATCGGATGAAAATCACAGCGGACAATTTTATTGGCAGCTAAATGAAATGAGAGGAAAAATGAAAAAATTTCAAACAAATACAGCCGGGATTCATGAATCAGAGGTATACTGTAACAGCGACTTGACATTGCCATATCAGCAAGATACATTGAGGAACATGAATATGCAAACCTGCCCATACTGCAAGGAAAAAATTTACAGTAACGCATTGGTCTGCCGTTACTGCAAGCGAGACCTTCCTGATATGGCAACGATTGAGGGACGATCAAACAATTGGATTCCCGCCCTCATAGCTTCGGCCCTGATCGTTACCGGAACGGCCTTTTTTGCTTACGGTTTTTTCAAGGAACGCCAGGATTGGCTGGACAGAGAATAAAAAAACTGCTTTTTCGATTGCCGAATCCGCGATTATTTCTGTAAAGTTTACCGCGTTACTTATTTATTCTTTTCTCCCGACAAGCAGACAAAAACCAGCTGTATCATCGAGTCCCGGTCGAGAGTATTCCAAATCTTCCACTTTTCCGGGTTGCTGATAGAGCGTAGAGCGACATTCTATCAGCGAAAATCCGGCATTTTTTATCATTTCGGCAGATTGTCGAGCTTCATAAAATGAGGCATGCCGGTAAAAGGGATGTTTTTTTTCCTTTTTAGCCAATAGCGCTCTACCCCAAAAACCTGATGCCGGCACCATCCCCAATACAAGACTCCCTCCAGGCCGTAAAATACGATAACATTCAGTAAACACTCGCTTCGGATCGGCCAAAAAACAGAGGGTAAAAAGGATAAAAATGCTTCCTGCACATCGACCGGCTAATGGTAGTTCTTCGCCGATGGCCTGGATAACGTTTATATTCCTCGTTCGAGAAATTTTGAGTGGTGCAAAGGCTGGGTCAATACCAAAGGAAACATGGAGGGCACGGGCAAAACGCCCTGGTCCAACACCGATTTCTATTTTCGGTTCGGCGAATGGCGTCTTCAGCTCCTGCAGTGCGGTGAGTTCGATATCAAAAAGCAGACTATCCTCAAACCAGCTGTCATAATCCTTGGCCCGTTCCTGAAAGACCTCAGCGCGCTGTCGCCAGAAAATTCTCTGTTTTTCCATTGCACCAGGCCCACCTTCATTCGCTAAGCAATTTTTTAACCCGCAGCGACAGAGGCGGGTGGCTGTAATGGAGAGCGATATACCAGGGATGGGGATGCAGATTGGCCAGGTTGTCGCGACCAAGCCGCGCCAGGGCCCTCGCCAGGGCGTGTGGATTTTTTGTTAATTCGGCTGCGAAATGATCCGCCTCCCACTCATCTTTGCGGGATGAGTAGCTCAACAACGGTTTGAAAGGAAATGCAGCAAGCCCGCCACAAAATCCAACTAACAGCAGTTTGACATAAACAGTAGGCTGCTCAATGTGAAAAATGGCAGTAAGTGTATCGGTCTGCATAAACCACCAAGCCAAATACAGGGCAACAAAGGAAATACATTCCATAACGACAAGCCGTTTCAGGATATGTTTTTTCTTCCAATGACCAGCTTCGTGGGCAAGTATTCCCAAGATCTCATCCTCACTGCTCTTTTCAAGCAGAGTATCAAACAGGACAATACGTTTCACATGCCCAATACCGCTGAAATAGGCGTTGCCGTGTCCGCTTCTTTTTGAGGCGTCCATGGTGAATACCCTGGAGACGGTTAATCCCGCCTGGGCAAGTAATTCCCTGATCTTCTCCTCAAGTTTTTTATCCGCAATGAGAGTGAATTTGTTAAACAAGGGTTCAATAACATATGGAGAAATATACAGCATGAACACCTTGAACAAGAGCATGAAAAACCAGAGCAGAAACCACCAAGTCAAAGGCATGACGGCCATTATCTTGAAGGCCACCCACAACAGGAGGGAGGCGAAAACCGTGCTTAGCAACAACCCCTTCACTGCATCGGACATCCATAGCAGCAGAGTCTGACGATTAAATCCGTAGCGCTCCTCGATTATAAAGGTGTTGTAAAGATCAAACGGAATCTGAATAAAAAAATTTGTATAGACAAGAAAAAGAAAAAAACAGATGGCAGTGACGGTAAAAGGCCAGCCGAGATTTGTCAGCCATGAATTATACCAGTTCAGAACACCGCCGAAGAGAAAAACAGCGGTGACGACAAAATCCAAGGTGGATGAAAGCAGGTCAATACGCCCATGATCAACACTGTAATCCCGCATCCGGGCCAGGGTTGCATCATCGACAAAATCCGCGAAGCCTTCAGGCACACGATGCCCATACCGTCTCAGATGGCCCAGATTAAGCAATGTGATGCTGTATTCCATCACCTTTATAAAAACAAATACAACAAACAGAAAGAGCAGAGGGGAATCCATCAGGTTATACTACACGAGAATAATATAGTTAAAACACTATTATGCTTTACCAAATTCACATCTAACCAGCATCACAGCAGCATGTAAAGAAATATCCCTGCAGCAGGAAGGGATAAGTAGAAAACGGGTGCAGGTTGATTAGGATAACTCAGCCTTGAAATTTTCGAAAATATCTCAACAAAAGTAAAAAAAACCGGATAGAGCGCAAAATTCCATCCGGTCACAATAATAAAAGGTTTTATTTAGTGGCTTCGTGTACCTTTTCCTTGAAGGTATCAACAGCCTTATCAACCTCTTTACCGGCCTTTTCCCCTGTTCCTTCTTGACTGCAGGCGACGATTGCCATCATCAGGGAGGCTATTGCACCTAAAATTACTGTTCTTTTAACAAAAGTTTTCATGACTACCCTCCTCATAGCTGATAAATGTGAAACAATTCAATTCTCAATTTCACACCCTGTTAGAAACAGGGGGCAAACCAGATTGATCTCCTTTAAGATCAGAAGTGGATGATGTAAAGAACAAGGCGTGAGCGCCGGTAAGTTCATACTTATTATTTCTCACTTGGCAACGTTCCAATATTTTAGATTTTTTTAAGTATCAATATCGTAACTTTCCGAGTTAATAACCGACGGCTCTGCCACTTCCCTTCCATCCTGCTTCTCTGATCAGCTTAAGAAACTTTTCCGCGATATCCCACTTGTTTAAAGGACTGATCAAATAAAGTCCGTCAACAAAGGTGGCTAATTCAGCCACCAGTTTTTCAGTAAATTCCATAGCTGCCTTGCGCTGATCCGCTATATCTTCGTAACTCCAT
>QKJV01000090.1 GCA_003249165.1 Desulfobulbaceae bacterium
ACCATATTTATCCGGCCAGAAGAGTCGACTCTTTCATCTGTGGATTTCTGGAAACCTGAAAAGCTGAGAAACTAGAAATGACCGCAGTGTCCCAGATCTTCAAAATTTCAGTCCGTCAGAATATCCCCATAAAAAAGATGGTAACGTGGTCCTCTTCACCAATTGATGACTATTTTGGTATTATTACAGTATCATTGTTATAGAGGCTATTACATACGAAAGGCCAATTTCCATCCCTTGGTCTTCACGTACTCATGAGTGCTGATTTTCTGGCGATGGCGCAAAATCAAGTACTAAATCTTCAAGATGGTCGGATTGTACTAGGACAAGTTGTGGCAAGAAAATAATGAAAAAGCTCACCACGAAAGGAAGGAGTAACACCATGACAGAACCTAACCGAGACAAAATAAAGTTTCTTGGTGTCAAAGCAGTCGCTCTGCCCGTAACCGACTCTGCAAGAGCAGAAAATTTTTACAGCAAAGTGCTTGGCCTTTCGGCCGCTAACCACCCTGGAGAGCCCTACGGATTTCTACTCGGAGAGACAATCTTACTGCTCAAGCCGGATTGGTATGCGGAACCTAGTACGGAGCCTAGCCCGCGGATTACCCTGCAAGTAGAAGATGCCCGTGGCCTAGAAACAACGCTAAAGGAGCGCGGTGTAGTCATCGCTGATAAGGTGGAAGCGACCAAAACCGGATTTGTCGCGAGTTTTCTGGATAGCGAAGGGAACAAGCTTTGGTTCTGTTCCTATAACTGACGAAATGAACCGCCTCTAGATTGCCTGAAACTCCACCCTGAGGGGATGGAGATGAATACTAACAAGAAATAAAATCCTGGCGAAGGTCATCCTCTGCCTGACGTAATCGCGCTGAGGAGCGAGGGCCTAGCCGAGCGAATCTGACTGGTCTGAGACCAGGATGTCGGAGGTTCGAATCCTCTCGCTCCGACCAGTTCAAATAATAAAAGTCAGTCCTAACCAGGGCTGGCTTTTTTATTTAGGGCTTCCTGATTTTTTACAACATATTGTAATAACTGGATAAATCACGAAAAAATTGATAAAATGTGCAAGAAAATCGGGGCTTTTCCTTCAAAACCCTTGCACGCGGTGAGACGCCATGTATCGAAAGACATCCGAACGCCAGCTTTCTTTCGAGAATTTCTATTTGCCATTTGGCGGCAAACTCAGCGGTCAAAATCGCTGGGTCCGTTTGGCGGAAATGATCCCCTGGGATCTGGTCGATTCCTTTTATGAGGAAAACTTTCCGTCAGCCGATCACGGTGCGCCAGCCAAGCCGGCGCGGCTTGCCTTTGGTGCGCTGATCATCAAAGAACGCCTTGGCGTAACCGATGAGGAAGCTGTTGAGCAGATTCGCGAGAATCCGTACCTGCAGTTCTTCCTCGGCTTTTACGAGTTTTGTGACGAGCGTCCCTTCGACCCGTCGCTCTATGTGTATTTTCGCAAGCGCTTCAGTTTGGACCAGTTGAATCAGATCAACGAAGCAATTGTTGCCGCGCAGAGCAAGGTCAACACTGGGGCGGCTTCAGATTCTGATGATCAGGATCCACCGTCCCCCTCAGGGCCATCAGAGCCAGCTTCTTCTGAAGACAAGAGTGAAGAGACCAATCAGGGAAAGCTGCTGATTGATGCAACCTGCACCCCGGCTGACATCCGTTATCCGACAGACATCAGTCTGATCAACGAGGCCCGCGAGAAAAGTGAAGCGATTATTGATACTCTGTTCGAGTCCCTCAAGGGAACCCGGCGGAAGCCGCGCACGTATAGAAAAAAAGCACGCAAGCAGTACCTGGGCTATGTCAAAAATCGTAAGTTGACAGCCCGCCAAAGGCGCAAAGTCTGGGGGCAGCAGTTGCGATATTTGCGACGCAACCTTGCAGCGATAGACCGTCTGATCGAGGATGTCCCCCTGACCATTTTGCGGCGCCGGCAATACCGTGACTTGCTGGTCATTCAAGAACTGTATCGCCAGCAGAACTGGATGTACGAAAACCGCTGCCAACGGATCAGCGGGCGGATTGTTAGCATCAGCCAGCCGCACGTGCGCCCCATCGTGCGAGGCAAGACGTCAGCGCCGACGGAGTTCGGCGCCAAATTATCGGCCAGCCTGGTTGATGGGTCAGTTTTTCTTGATCGGCTTGACTGGGATCCCTACAACGAATCCGGTGATTTTACAGCACAGGTCGAGGCTTATCGGCAACGGTTCGGACATTACCCCGAATCGGTCCATTGCGATAAGATTTATCGCACGCAGGAGAACCGAAAGTTTTGTAAAAAACACGGGATCCGAATGTCCGGACCGGCTTTGGGACGACCTCCCAAAGCCACGGCAGCCAATGCCCATGCCCGACGGGAGAAGGCTCGACAGCGGTATCAAGATGAAGTGGATCGCATTCCGATAGAAGGCAAATTCGGACAAAGCAAGCGTCGATTCAACCTGGATAGAATCATGGCCAAACTGGTGCAGACCAGTGAAACTGTCATTGCGATCGTGTTTATCGTGATGAATCTGGAAAAGAGGCTGGTCGAGCTTCTTTTGTCGATTTTTGCGCTGTTGCGGGCAGGGAGAAACGTCATGCGGGCCGCGCTGGCCTCAGTAGCCATGTTTACAGCAGCATACAGGTCTTATTGACCGAGTGATCAATTGAAACGCATCGTGATGTCAAAGAACGTGTCGGCGCTATGTCATGCGCCGGGCGATTTATTCAGGAAGCCCTAATTATAAACAAAGCTGTACGGCATCTGATCCCATGTTTATTATTCAGAATTTTAAGTTGCTTCCCGTTGCTCCACGCAAATTTTTAAATTTTTCAGCTTTGAACCTGATTTCCTGGCAGTGCATCGTCGGGTCCGTACTAGTCTTGTTTGGCAGATCAATCAATATGCCCCACACATGGATTGGTATACTTCAATCCTTTCTTCCCCTTTCCATGTTTTTAGTTTTGATCAGTATTCCGGCAGTGGAAAAATTTGGCCCCCGCAGGATGATTTTAACAACCTGGCTATTGAGAAACCTTTCTGCAACTATTGTGTTTTTGATACCGGTTGCCATCTATTTCGGAAAACAGGAAATGGCCTGGTATTTGCTGATGCTATCAAGCCTGTCTTTCAGTATTATTCGTGCCCTCGGTGTTGGCGCATGGTATCCCTGGCTTCATGAAATTGTCCCGACAAAACAATTAGGAACCTATTTTTCCGTAGAATCGGTTTATCTGCAGTCATTGACCATATTCGTAAATCTTGGAGTCGCTTTATTATTGGGACTTTTGCACGGCATAGAAAAGTTTTATTGGGTTTATGGAATTGGCATCATCGCTGGCCTGATCAGCGTCTGGTATGTCTCTACGATTCCAGGAGGAGAAAAGGCAGTAACAACAAAAGCTGAAATGCATCCGTTTTCAGCTTTGCAGCATGCAATCAGGGACTTAACGTATCGGGGGTTCATTCTCAAAACAATTCTCAGTTTGTCCTCTTTGATGTGGATCAGTTTTACATCCATCTTATATCTTCGTGACGTTTTGAGCACCAGTGATCAGAACATCATGATATGCCTATCCGCAGGGGCTTTGGGTGTGACAATTTTTGTCCAATTTTGTTTTAAAAAAGTGGATCAGTTCAGCACCCCCAAAATAATGTCCCTGTTTATGCTGGCGCAGGCGGCGGTTGCAATCGTCTGGTGTATGCTTGACCCGGAATCAAAGGCGACATCCTCTGTTGCTTTTGTTCTTGTTGCTATGGAAACTATCATTAATGCCGGATTTGTTATCCTTGCTTCAAAAGTGATGATGAGTCTTGTTCCTGGTAAGGAGCGTGCCGGATATACATCTTTGTGGAGTGCAGGTCAGGCTGTCGCCAATGGCATTCCTCCCATATTGGCAGGCTGTTTAATCAGTATCTTTAATCTGGATGGATATCATATTTGTTTTAGTATTTCAGCGGTAAGTGCTTTAATTGTGGCTATCTTTTGGAGCCGATTTAACGCTGAGAACACGACGGTTCCTGGTGGTATACAGCACATCATTAAACCTCAACAGCCGCTAAGAACTCTGCAAAGAGTGACCTGGCTTTTGTTGGGAATAAAAAAAGATGATGAAAAATAGAAAAAGTTTTAGGAACGAATTGACGAAAACCCGCCTAAACGGTTGCTCTTCAAAAAGGTTTGCCACGGGGGCTTGATAGATAATTTAAGCGTTTTTCTGTATTCAAAAGTCGAAAGAACACATTTCATGACTTCAGGTACTGAAATTTCAGAGATTTCCAAAAATTGGGCTTTGTGAAATCCTGCCTGTCAGCGGCATACGACATCTTCACCCCCGTTCACAACCGCTATGATTTAAATCCTATCTACCGCAATATAAAGCTTTTTCGCCTCTCAGAATCACTACGAGATGACTAATGTCCTGTCACCCTTGAAGGGATGAATGCGTCAATTCACGTGCAGCAGGACACTAGTTTTGCAAGCCGTTTTGGATGAGTCTGCTCACGCTGCCATCGCTGGTGATGTTCTGAAGGATCGTGAGCCCCATAATCTCACCAAGTGGCAGTACTCTAAGCCAGGGGTGCTTTTCGGTAATAAGCGAGTCGCTGACCACTACTTTTACGTTTGCAGCAGCAAGCTTCTCGTATGCAGATGTTCCATCCTTGTCGCTAAAGATGGGATGGGTAGCGGTAAGGATGACATCTTTGGCGCCTTGGGCATAGAGGGCATTGGACGCTTTGATGATGGTGTCGCACGTGTCCATCATGTCATCATTGAGCAGACAACTCTTACCTTTGACTGATGCGCCAATGATGCCGAGGATATCGACACCACTCTTGTCTCGTTTTTTTTCAAGGATTGCGACAGGGAGGTCGGGATCAATGTCGGCAGCCAGCTTACGAACACGCTTTGCGCTCCCAAAGTCGGGTGCAACGGCAATGAGTTTGTGATACTTGCCGGCATATTGTTGCTTTGCCCAAGGGGCAAAGAGCATGCGTCCCGGAAGGTGGTCGGTCGGAATCGTGAATACAGACTGCAATTGCTCGCTATGCATATCAATGGTAATGACACGTTTAACCGAATCCCAACCCTGCAACATGCGAATGATCATGGCCGCAGAGAGCGCTGTGCGGGGTTCGTCCTTACGATCTTGTCGCATGTAGGGAATGTATGGCAGGACGAGCGTGATACGTTTTGCGTCAGCTAGATGCAGTGCGTCAATGGTGAGCATCAGA
>QKJV01000172.1 GCA_003249165.1 Desulfobulbaceae bacterium
CAGAACCATGGCTATATCAATCAACTGTCTGACTTGTTCATCGCGCTGGTAGAGATCTTTCAGCCTGGGTTCCTGTTCCATGGCCTTTTTAATGGTCATCTTCAGTTCTTCAGGTACCAGTTTGGCGATCTTGTCAACATCTCCAAAAGGTATGGCCAGAGCGCGGCCGACATCACGAATGACACCTTTTGCCTTCATCGATCCATAGGTGATGATCTGGGTGACATGTTCATCTCCACCGTATTTATCATGCACGTATTTAATAACTTCGCCTCGTCTCTCCTGGCAGAAATCCACATCAAAGTCGGGCATTGATTTACGTTCTACGTTGAGAAAACGCTCAAAGATAAGCCCATATGGCATCGGATCAATATCGGTAATTCGCATGGAATATGCTACAAGGCTCCCCGCTCCCGAACCGCGGCCGGGACCCACAGGGATGTCATGATTTTTCGCCCAGTTGATGAAGTCGGCAACGATCAGGAAATAACCGGGAAATTCCATGGTTTTGATAACATCAATTTCCATATCCAGTCGTTTGCGGTAGATTTTTTCCAAATCTGGGCTGACTTCCTGCCGGCGTCGTAGCTCTCGCATACGTTCTTTAAAGCCCTCCCGTGCAGTTTTTTCAAAGAGAGAGTTCAGGGTCTCTTCTTCAGGCACCGGGAAAATAGGGAAATAATGGTTGCCGAATTCAAGTTCCAGGTTGCAGCGTGCTGCGATGGCAACCGTATTTGCAATGGCTTCCGGAGAATGGGCAAAACTGTTACGCATCTCCTCCGGGGATTTGAAATAGAGCTGATCCGTGGAGAATTTGAATCTGTTGACATCAAGAATATTTTTTCCGGTCTGGATACAGAGCAGCAGTTCATGCGCTTTATGTTCTTCCCGGTTCAGATAATGACAGTCATTTGTTGCAACGAGCGGAATCCCGAATTCGGCGGAGATCTCTTTCAATCCTCTGTTGGCCTCATGCTGTTCGTCCATGCCGTTTTCCTGCAACTCCAGATAGAGGCGGTCACCGAATATGTCGAGGAGTTCCCTGGTTTTTTCACGGGCCTTGGCCATATTTTTTTCTTTGACAATCAGGTAGGGAATCTCTCCGTGTAAACAGGCTGTCATTGCAATTAACCCGGCACTGTGCTTGATCAGCACTTCTTTGTCAATTCGGGGTTTGTAGTGAAAACCCTGTAGTTGGGCAATAGAAGCCAGTTTCAGTAAATTTTTGTAGCCTTCAAGGTTCATGGCCAGCAGCACGATGTGAAAAGCTGCTCTACCCGAGCTTTTTGCCGATTTATCGGTACGGGATTCCGGAGCTATATAGAATTCGCAGCCAATGATCGGTTTGATCCCGGCTTTTTTGGCCTTTACATAAAATTCGAGTGCACCGAACATGGCACCATGATCAGTTATGGCAACTGTGCCCATGCCGTAATCCTTGCATTTGGCAAGCAGATCATCAAGGCGGATGGCTCCGTCGAGCAGGCTGTACTGGGTGTGAACGTGGAGGTGGACAAAGTTAGCGGGAGAGCTGGCTTCTGTAGTCATTGCAGATTTTCTCTATTTTGACAGTAAGATTAAGGTGTTGTGAGCTTTATCGCCGTATCGGATGCAGTTTTTATGGCTGGCTGGGCGGGAAAATATCATATCGATCAAGTGCTTTAAGACTTTCCTGCAGGCCATTTTCATGATGTGGCTCCAGGGTGATGATTGGACCAAGATGCCTCTCTTTGAGATAAGCAAAAAAACCGGCAAAATCAAAAATTCCTTGTCCTACAGCCAGATGGGTGTCGCGATCACCATGATTATCATGGAGATGCAACTGACCAAGCCATGGCTCCATAGCGGGAAGCCAGTCATGCCAGTTTTTTCTGCCAAAGGCAAGAACATGTCCTACATCAAGACAGAAACCGGCATAAGGGGAAGCCAGGTTCCCAAGAATTTTCTGATGGTGTTCAGGGCCCTGCTCATAGGTGTTTTCAAGCATGAAAGGAGTTTTATGTTTTTCAGCAATAGCGTGGAATTCCTGCCAGGCTTCGAGCGAGTATTTAAACCACTCGGACTCCTTATAACCGTGTTTGTTTTCCTCAAATCCGAGGTGACAAACAATGGATCGTGGTTTGAAAACAGGGATGAGATCAAATGCTTTGCGAATTTTCAAACGGCTGGCCCGGCGTATTTCAAGGTCAAGACTCCCTGGGTACAGTTCAAAAAAAGGGGCATGCAGGGTGCATGCAAGGTTATGCTTCGCAAGGGTTTGTGAAAGAGCTTCAAAATCATTGAGATTAACGGTATACAGAATATCTCCCTCGAGGCCGATTTCCGGCTGAATCCCTTCTTTAATAAAGCGACTCAGATTATTCTGGAGGTAGCTGAACGGTGCATTAACAAAACATCGTTTCTTTAGATACGCAAGGGGCATGGCTTATTGACCTTCTTCCAGGGGTTTGGCCTCGTCAATCAGCATGATGGGGATATCGTCCTTAATTTCATAAACCAGTTTACAGACATGACAAATGAGGCCATCTTGTCTTTTATTAAGTTCAACAGGTCCTTTGCATTTAGGACAGGCAAGAATATCAAGCAGTTCTTTTTTAATCATTAGATTACTCCTTAAAAATATTTAGTCGGAATAATAAGTTCCGGGCTTTCTATAGAGGTCAGAAGTTATCCACCCGGGAAAGGTGTACATGATGTAATTTAACGATATCATTTTTTCTTGCAAGTTCTAAGATGTAACTGACAAATCAGTCTGATGCTCCATTGTCAGTATGAAATATTTTTGGAGAGAATAGTTAACAAAAAGCACAGGGTTAAACAATTTTTTAATTCCATGGAGGGAAATTCCCCGTATTTTTAATTCGAGAAAACAGATGTTTTTTTTAGTACCCTTCGATTTTTCAACGTTTTATCCTCAGATCAAAGTGAAAAACACAGAGCGATGGCCAACGATAGCCGGTATAATATATTGATTTAATATCTTATGAAGGGTAGTCTAAAAAATTTTCTGTTCGTGCATAAAACGCGGTTACTGAGTGTTCTGATCAGGGAAAACGCTCTTGACAAGAGTGGCAGATGAGACAGATCAAACATGCAATTTTTTGTGTCTGGTATTGTTTCCGGAATAGATAGTTGTGGAAAAAGTTTTTTAGTAGTGAAGGAAACATAATGCAATTAGCTTTTCTTATTAATAACTTTTATCCTTTTGGTGGATTAGAAAAAAATTTTTTGCGAATTGTTCATGCCTGCCTGGAAAAAGGACACAAGATAAAAATATTTACCATGTCCTGGGAAGGGGAACAACCGCCAGGTATGGAAATCGAATTGCTTCCTGTAAAAGGGCTGACGAACCATGGACGGGCTCAGTCATTTGTCAGACTTCTGTCTGCTGTGTTGGAGAACTCGAATTTTGATCTTATTATTGGATTTAACCGTATGCCAGGTCTTGATCTCTATTATGCGGCCGATGTCTGTTATGTCATCGATATTAACCGACGGCGCGGCCCGCTCTCAAAACTGACCCGCAGATACCACGTCTACGCGGAATTTGAAAGAGCTGTTTTCGGTCGGAATTCCTCTACTCATATAATGTATCTTTCCGAGGTTGAAATGGAAAATTATATCAGTATTTATAATACTCCGAAGGAAAGATTTCATTATCTGCCACCGGGGATTGACAAGGAGAGGATCAGGGCAGCTATTAATCCGGAAACCCGCATAAGGAAAAGAAAAGAGTTGGGATTGCAGGAGCAGGATTTGATGTTGCTCGCGATCGGGTCCGATTTCAAAAGGAAAGGGCTTTCTCGTTCAATCGTTGCCATTGCAGCCTTGCCGGAAGATGTCCGTAAAAGAACACATCTCTATATTATTGGGAAAGGAGAGATGAAAAAGTATCAGCGCCAGGCAAAACGCGCGGAACTTGAAGCTCATGTCCACTTTCTTGGGGTACGTAAAGATGTGCCTTTTTTTCTAGCTGCAGCTGATATATTGCTTCATCCGGCTGTAACGGAGAATACTGGCAATGTAATATTAGAAGCCATGGTGGCGGGACTGCCAGTATTGACTACGGCGATTTGTGGCTACTCTTTTCATGTCAAACGGGCTGATGCAGGTTATGTCGTGATGGAACCATTCCAGCAACATGAAATGAACCGGCGACTCAGACAGATGATTGATTCCCCACTTTTGAAAAAATGGGGAATGAACGGATATATTTATGCCGACAAAGAAGACTTTTACACCAGGCCACTGGCGGCTGTAAAAATCATCGAATCTTTAGCGATGGCAAAACGTATAGGGAAGGGTCTATGACCGATCTTGCCGCTCCGTTTGCGATAAAAGAAAAAAAAGGCGACGAGAACGGTTGTCATTGGCGCATTGTGATGAATTGTCAGTACACTTCCGTGCTCGAAGAAGCGGGACTTGTTTCCTATGATGCATTTGACAGCATAACCGGGGGTATTATTGTCAAGAAAATCAGAGAGCGTTTTGTTACGCGGCTTACAATTGCCGAATCTGTTTATTATATAAAAAAACATGGAAGGGAGCCTTTGACGAAGAAAGGAGGTGGACATCATCATCTTTCTCTTCCTTGGAGTTCGGAGGGAGGGAAAGAGTTCGCCTTTTATTATGAATTTCGTAAATGTGGGCTCGCAACAGCTGTGCCGGTGGCTATGGGAGAAAAAATTTTCCCGGATAATTCAGTTGAATCGTTTTTACTGACAGAAGATTTTTCGCCCTGCGTACAGTTGGAATTTTTGATAAGAAACAATCCTGGCATCTTTTCAGGGCCAGAAAATCTGGCACGGCGGAGAAACATTCTTGGTGCCGTTGCTCGATATGCCAGACAGATGCATAATCAGGGATTTAACCATCTTGATTTTAATGCAACACATGTCCTGCTTGACCGGATTGAAAGTGAAACGCCTGTAATTGCACTTTTTGATTTGCAGCGAATTGATTGTAAAAAAATTAACCGCTACCGCTGGCCTGTCAAGGCGTTGGCTGAGTTTAACTACAGCAGCCGTGAAGGGGGACTTTTTACAGACACTGATCGACTATATTTGTTCCTTGTTTATAAAAACAAGAAAAATGGGGAAATTAATCTTTTCGATCGTCTGCAGTGGGGATGGATTGAAGCGAAAACTGACAGAATTGCCCGCCATACTGAAAAAAGAAGAGCGCGGATGACAAAAGGAAAATGAGATATGTTTGG
>QKJV01000411.1 GCA_003249165.1 Desulfobulbaceae bacterium
TATAGGATGTCAGAGATTGAACAATAATTTTAAAGATAAAAAATATGTGCCGTCCTGAAAAAAGATGGAATTTTTAATGCCAATGTAACTATTTGAAAATGCTTAATAACTCTCACAAAAGTTGATGGCCCTTCCTCATTAATGCCCCAATACGGGAAGGATCTCCACCGTGTCGGGCCATTGTTGATGAGATTTAATTCTCCTTGTCCGGATAATCAAGATCCGTTTCTAAATCGTCCTCCGCAGGATCTCCGCAGCCCAACTCTTCCGTTTCTCCCTCAATTTGAGTCTCGATAAAACCGAGCCAGAAGGCAGCATCCTCAACATCAAAGCCGTCATCATCAAAATTATCACACATATTCATGTTTCCCTGTTAACGGTTGCATCAAGAACATACTATCGTAAATCGGTTGCCGTTTCGAATGAGAATGTCATTGCTCAGCAGATGCCGAAGGTAATGTGGTGGTGGCCTCCAAATGAAAAAGGCCCTCAGTGACTCTGCTGTGATAATAGAGTCACTGAGGGCGAAAGAAGTTGCGCTGTCTTGCTTTAAAGTGTGCCTGGTTTTTTTAGAGCTAAGTGAGGAGCAATTCCAGCGGCATAATAAAAAAAACCTTCTCTGTTTAAATGACGAGAGAAGGTTTTTTTTATTTATATTTTATAAATCAATAAAGATCTCGCCGTTTAATGCGGATGTCCTTGTCACTTTTTCTCTTTAAAGATGCGGCAACAAAAAAACAGGCAGCGAAGAGAGCAAAACCCGCGGCAAGTCCCATGAAAAATTTGCTCCAGCCTCCTTGATTTTCACTGCCCGGATTTGCCAAAGCCTGAGGGAGAGCTTCCTGCTGCATAGTCTGTTGAGGCGGAATTTCAATTGTCGGTTCAGGCTGAGACTGGGGTGCAGCAACAGCAGTGGCACTCACCTGTTGCGCATCCAGGGCGACAGGTTGCGCGGAGGCTGTTACGGCAACACCAGGTTCAGTGCGTGGCGGTACGAGCCGAAAGCCGCGGGCCAGCAATTCTGCAGTTTTGGCATCACGCACTTTGCGGTCTTTGCATCCCATGACAATGGCAATTATCCGTACCCCGTTTTTCTGGGCAGTGGCGGCTATGGAAAAGCCGGCGGCATCGTAATAGCCTGTTTTCAGTCCGTCACAGCCAGCAACTCTATTGAGCAGTTTGTTGTGATTACGCATGATAAATTTTTCATCTCGAAAAGGCCGGACAATGGTGCCAGTATATTGCAGCGCCTGTGGGCGTTTCGTCAATTCTCGGCAGAGGATGGCTAGATCTCTGGCTGTAGTGACATCCGGTTCCTGACCTTTTGAAGGCGGCAAACCGTGGACGGAATGAAAGTGTGAGTGAGTCATACCCAATCCCTGGGCTTTTTTGTTCATCAGATCAATGAACTCATCTTTAGAGCCTGCAATATGGATAGCAAGGGCAGTTGCGGCATCATTGGCTGATTGGACCATAAGGGCATAAAGAAGATCATCCACAGTAAATTGTTCTTTGGGATCCAGGTAAACCTGAGAACCACCTATTCTGGCCGCTTCCGGTGTAACCTGCACCATTTCGTCCAGTTTCAGCGTTCCGTGTTCAATCCGGTCAAGGACAACATAGAGATTCATCAGTTTCAGTACGCTGGCAGGATAGACTGTAGCATCGGCGTTTTCTTCAAAAAGGGTTTTGCCTGTTTCCGCGTCAATGACCAGAGCCGAGGAATAGGGGTCTCTGGAAATTGTATTGAGAGGAGTGCGGGCTGCAAAGGCAACTGACGCCATTAACAAACACAAAAGAATAGCAAGGGTAAGACGTTTCATAATTTTTTACAAAACTCCTTAAATAGAATTGATAGCGGTTCAAAATCGACCACATATAGAGTAGCAGAGGAATCAAGTTCTGGTGAAGAGGAAGAAATACAGGATCAAAAAAACTGCATTTGTTCCTTTCTTCTTTTTGTTCGGCTTTGATTATATGGGTATTACAGTTGAATTATGATGAGCTCATAAAATGAAATCCAGCGAGTGCTGTTTTAACAGGTTGTGATAATAACAGCTCTTAAATAGTACGCAGGACATAATGTACTCTATTTTACGATGTTTATGCTCTCTTTTTTTGGGTTGCTTTTGCAAATAACGAAGTCAATCCTCACTCGGCGGTGCCTACTTGAAAACTGGCGGGAAAAGCGGGGGAGAAGGAAAGAATGCGATTGAACACTTAACTGCATTGGCCCAGGAAAATTATTTATATTTGCAGCTCATTGAGTTGTTGCAGCAGAGGAAACAAAAGGGATGGTTTAGGACATCCTGATTGAGTGCCCAAAAAAATGCATTCTGGTCGATGGGAAAAGTTTCAGGATTTTTTTCACAAAGAGTTCAATTGTATCATTTAAATTTTTTATAGTTCAGTTCTGCTTAACAAGAAATTTTCATCTTATTTGGACTGGATATTGAATGTTTTCAGGATGACTCAGAAAGTGCTGAAGGGGAGAGGGGAGATTTGGATAAAAAGGATCAACAGGGAATTTAGAAAAACAAGCTGGCGTAACGTAAAAATATGATTGTATTTTTTTAATTTTCTCAAGTATATTTTTAAGAGAGTTTTTGTAGATTGGGGAATGCTGCTATCGATAATTTTATAATTTTGCCCGGCCTTTTTCTGCTTTTAATTCAGACAGAAATGAGCGTTTTTTAATAACATAGTTATCAGAGGCATAAAATATCTTTATCATCAATAAGTTGCCAAACGTAAAAATCATTTCATGACAGACGGCCAGATGCATACAAAGGGAAAACTGGCGGATATTTTCGCCAGTATCAACATGAGCGAAATTCCTGCAATGTCTGTCCATGTTCAAGAGCTTCTTGCTCTTTCAAGCAGTAAAAGAAGTGCAAATTACGAGAATCTGGCAAAAATTATTTTGAAGGATTTTTCTCTTACTCATAAAGTCCTGCAATTTGCTAATTCAGCCTATTATGGCCTGGGGAGAAAAGTTTCAACTGTTTCCATGGCTGTAACGGTACTTGGTTTTAATACAGTGCGAGACCTTGCGCTGGGTATCGCCCTTGTTGATGATTTTGTTCAGGCTGGAGTTAACACAGAAGAAATTAGTGATTTACTGGGGCTGTCCTTCCTCGCTGCTTTGCTTGCCCGCAATATTGCGGAAACCAGGTATCTGAGGGTACTGCCCGAAGAAGCCTTCATCTGCAGCCTCATGCGTAATCTCGGGAAAATAATTTCCTGTATCTATCTTCCAGCACTATACAACGCAATAAAAAATGAAATAAAAAAAGGGAGTTCCGAAGACGAAGCAACAAGAACATTTCTCGACGGATTGACATATTCGGGAGTTGGCCGTGAAGTAGCTATTTTCTGGAATATGACGGAGAGTGTGATAAGATGTATGGAGGAAGATCCAGAGATTCCAACCGATGATTATAATGTTGAAAAATATCTCCACTGCATTGCCGATTTCAGTAATCGTTATGTTGAGTCTCTCTGGTTTCAATACGACATCAACCCTTTGATGGATAAATATGGGGCTTCTCTTTCTCTTGATGAAGAGGAAACAATTAAAATGCTGATTGGCGCCCAGGAGGCTTCTGCCACAATTTTTGATTCTATCCGGCCAAAAATTCTTGATTTTGATTTCCGTAAAAGACTTGAGGAAATATGTCCGGGTACCCTTTGTCAACAAGATACCGGCATCATCAAGACAATGGAGGACTACTGGCTGGAAATGAATAAATTGGTGGAGGGAAATTTCCGGCTGAACGTTTTTTTTTCACTTTTACTGGATAGTCTCTGTTTTGGGATCGGGGTTGATCGGGCCATTTTTGCTATGTTGCACGGGTGCGAAGATGGGACCAGGCTTATCGCCAAGTTGGGCCGGGGAGATGTTGTTCCGGGACAGCTAAAAAAATTCAATTTTGATTTTTCTCAGTCAGTGACGGGTTTATTGCAGAAATCGTTATCGATGTGCAAGGATATCGCGGTTAGTCCCGATAAGGTTGACACATTACCAGCAGAACTCCGGTTTCTTGCTTATAACCGGATAGTCTATCTTTTTCCTGTAAGTCTCAATGCAAAAGGAATAGGGCTTCTATATCTGGATCATACTGAAGACAAACCGAGATTGGATAGTGAACAGATCAAACTTGTTAGGAAGTTTCGAGATTTTGCCCAAGTAACCATAGATATTAAAAGAAAAAACAACAGGGCGTGAAATGATGATGAACATTGGATGGACGACTGTTTCTTCTCTGGAAGATGCAAAAAAACTTGCGAAAGAGGCTGTAAACGAACGACTTGCTGCATGTGCTCAGATAGACGGGCCAATTCATTCTTTTTATTTATGGCAGGATGACCTTGAAAGCGAAGAAGAATATCGCATAACCTTTAAATTTCTTGCCCAGAATGCCGCTAAACTGGAGTTTTGGCTTAAAGAGAAGCATCCTTATGCAATTCCGCAATGGCTCTATGTCGCGGCAGAGCATGTAATGGAAGAATATCTGCAATGGGCCCAAAATAATATACAGTCAGATCATAAACGTGCGATAGAACTGTCTCGGCTCGGCTCCGAATTCCTGAAAAAAAAGAGCTGGAAGGAGGCGGAAAACTCCTTTTTGGAAGCCCTGACAATTGATGGCGAAAATACTTATGTGCTGGTTGGTCTGGGTGATCTTTACCGCGAGACCGGCAAATATCATAAAGCAATCGGGTTTTATGAAAAAACTCTTGAAATTGATCCCCAGAACATGTTTGCCCTCAGAGGTGCCGGCGATGCCTACCGTGGGCTCGGGCAGGCAGGTAAGGCGGTCTCCTTCTGGAAAAAATATCTGGAACAGAATGGCGATGATATCCATGTCCTGACACGGCTTGCCGATTCCTATGTAAAGATGGGAAATTTTTCCGATTCTGAAGCGCTGTATCTGAAAGCGCTTTCCCTTGATGGCACTGATAAATATGCGCTCCGGGGTATCGGTAATCTTTATTATAAGCTGGCCGATCATGATAAAGCACTAGATTATTTCGAGAAATTCGTCGAACTTGACGATACATACATCGCAGTGCTCACTATGGCAGGTAATATATGCCGCCGCCGCAAACATTACGAAAGAGCCGTTTATTTTTATGAAAAAGCTTTAAAACAGGAACCTTGGAATATTTTTGCTCTTTATGGGATGGGTGATTCGCAACG
>QKJV01000272.1 GCA_003249165.1 Desulfobulbaceae bacterium
TTGGCCAGTTCTTCACCGCTGTTTTCGTCGCACGACTGGTTGGGAGTCAAGTTGCTCAGCAATTTTCATCGAATAAAGGTGAGTGATTTCTCTTACTCCTTGAGCTTTTCGGTGGAACTATCTGTGCTTGACGGTTCGGGAAAAATAATGAAGTCTCCAAAATGATGCCCTTCTCAACGTAACCTGGTACAAAAAAAGTGGACATTCACCTTGCCAATCATAAGTTCAACAATTTCTCAAGAGACTCAAAATTATTATATCTACTGTAACTATCTGATTTTCCATTAACCATGAAGGTTTTCGATCCACCTGATAGCCTCACAATCTGATACTTTTCCAAGATAGCGCTGAGTTGTTGAAAGATCTGCATGACGGAGTATTACTTTGCTTACGATTTCAATCGGTATTCCCGATCTCGAAGCAAAAGTAGCCGCATGTCGTCTCAAGTCATGGGGGCGAAGATTAACCCCAACCATTTTCCCAACTTTCACAACCATCTTTCTCGCCCCTGCATAAGTGATTGGAAAAATTCGGTGGTCAGGTGGAATATTTTTCTCCCTTATGTATTCCTGAAGTCGATGGCTTATTTTTTTGGGAATAAATACCACCTCTTGCTCACGTCCACTTTTTGGTTCGCGCAGGAGCAATTTTTGATCATCGATATCGGCAGGTTTGAGGTTCAGCACTTCGCTAATTCTCATTCCCCCTCTCGCCATTAGCTCAAGCATAATTCTATTTCGACTATCAACCGTCCTGAAAATAGCCTCGTCAACTGTATCTTTGTCAAATATTACCCACTGAGTAGACTTCGGCTTTTTGAAAAGATTTTTGGCCGCAGGAGATTGGCAGGGATTTTTCAGCTCAGGAAGAAGAGAGTTGGTTATCAAATTGAAAAAAGCTGAGAGGGTTGAATATCTACAGCGTTTTGTATTCTGTTTTTTCCCTTCCGATATTTCAGCGAGAAATGCTATGATTTCTTGAGTTGTGATTGAGAATATATCGTAGTCTTGGTATTTTTTTTCAAATTTCCTCAGTATGAACTCATAGTTGACAACAGTATTCGGCCTAGAATTGATTTTGTGATATTGCAGACAGAAATCAATCGCTCTTGAAATCTTCATTATACACCTCCCAATTTGATTCTAGTTCTAATATTTAATCGGGCAGGTTAACAAAAATAATGATACAAAATTCTCATCCTGATATGAAAAGAAGCATTGGTTGAGACTCTCCTCTTGTCACGCTAGATGAATGGGCTGATACCCACCTAGACAGCATTGAAAAAAAGAAAGATCGATATTTTGGAAATAAACAATTACCGCAAGTATGGATTGCTGCGAGCTATTATCGGTTCCAGTGCTAAAGAGAAACTTGCATGAATCAGCACTCACGTGGGTTCCATTTGCTTAGGGGGCTCGTCTGTTTCTGGGCTGTGGCCTTCCTGGGTCTGAACGTGCCGGCCTATGCCGACCTGGTTTTCCCATCAAGTCGGGTTATAACTTTCCTTAAGGTCAGAGCAGCGCCTGATTCTTCCTCGGCGGTCTCTAACCGCCTGCTTCCGGGTTCGCCAGCAGTGTTGTTGGGCAGCACGAATTACTGGCACCACATAGAATTGCCGAGTGGGGACCAAGGCTACGTCAGTCGATCGTGGTCAGATGTGCAGCCAGACTTGAGGCTGGGGGCCTGGAACATCAAGAAGCTAGGGCATGGTTCGTCCAAGGACTACCCCATGGTCGCTGCGGTCATTAATGAAAATTTCGACATCCTGACCGTGATCGAGGTCATGCAGAAAAGTGGCGGACACCCCGGTTACGATGCCTTGCGCCAGGAACTGGGTGCCTCTTGGGCCGGGCTGGTCACGACCGTGCCTAGGCCCAATACAGCAGCGGGCTATGCCGAGTTCTATGCCATCCTTTATCGACTCAATACAGTTCGTCCCTGCCAGGATGGTGAACCACTCCAGTATTTCCAGGATAACGATGGCTCGCCGACCGAAACGGGACTAGACTTGTTTGTACGTGAGCCTGCCTTTGCCTGTTTCGAGTCAATTACCGGAAATGGGGGAAAAGGCTGGGATTTCATGCTGGCCGCCTACCATGCCACCTGGGCGGACGGGGATGAAGAGCTAATCACAGAGGAAGTGATGAACTTGCCCCGTGTGTTTGAAGCCATGCAACAGGCACGACCCGGTGAGAAGGATCTATTCGTGGCCGGCGACTTCAATCTGACGCCTGATGTCCTGGATGGACTGACTGCAACCAGTGACAAGACGGTAGGTTCAGGCTCGACCTTGAATAGCAAAGGTGTCAGGACCAAAAACATGTATGACCATCTCTTGATTTTGAATGCGCAGGCGACTGGCGAGCTGGTCTTACCGGCTCAAGTGCTGGATGTGCGCAGCAAGGCTTCTTCGAATAAGTCGTTCTACAAAACGATGAGTGACCATCTTCCGATCATGGGACGGTTTGTTCGCGACACAGTAGATGATGACTAAAGTCAAAGATGGCGAATAATAGGGGACGAATAATAGAGGACGTACCACGTTTTAAAATTATCCAGAAAAAAACAAACCGGATAAACCGGGGATAATCGTGTTATGCATAGAAATTAATGAATCCAGTAAAAGTCATACGAGAAAAGGTTAAAGGTCTTACCGATTTGCCGAATATTGGTAAAGAAATGGAAAAAGACCTGAAACTTATTGGCATAAACAACCCTTCCCAACTGAAAGGGAAATGCCCATATGAAATGTATTCTCAACTTTGCAAGGCCACCGGCCAAAAGCACGATCCATGTGTTATTGATGTTTTTCTTTCTATTACCCACTTTGTGAACGGGGATTCGCCAAAACCATGGTGGAAATACACAAAAGAAAGAAAAGAACATTTAGCAAAAATAGGGGACGCACCACATTTTCCGCGATGAACTTAGCTATCTCATATTAGTCATGACTCATTGAAATCTTCACAAAGGCTATGTCAGCTCTAAAATTCTCATGGCATCGAAAGCAGCTTAAAGTAGTTTTCGTTTATGATGGAAAATTAATATGAGCAGGAAAAGGGCAGGATTCACAAAAGAAGAAATTGGTTTTGTTCGGAGTTATATCGAGAAAAAATTGGTCGACAAAAAGTGGCCTTCGAATGAAACTCACCAAGAATCCCTCTCCGATTACATTCAGAGACCAACAGTTGGCCGATATGCGAATGATGAGTTGACCAGGTGGTGCAATAAATGGTTGGACTCGACACAATGGCACACATTAAAAAAATCAATGGCTTCATGGCGGTTTCGGCAAAAAGCCACAGAACAACCCAAAAGGGTTCAACTCTCCCCTGAAGCTTGGAGAATCATTTCAACACTGGCCGAAATTGATAAAAAATCAATATCGGCTTTCATCATTGATCGGTTTGAAGATGAGTACAAGCGCAATTCTATAGTTGAAGATTAACTGGTCATAAATTTAGGCTGATGATGATTTGGAAATTGGGGTCAGACCATCTTTTATGCTGAGTCCTGAGTCCACATTTCTCCTGTATATACGTAATAAAATCGAGACCGAGAAAGTGATAAAATACGGTTGTCAAAATCCTGTTTTTTCGAAGAGAGAAGGAGGATATGATGACCAATTCACTCGATTTTTCGAACAACCATTACCCCACGGAATGGCTTAATTCGGTTTACTCAACCAACCATTCTTTATTCATTCCGCTTTCGGAAAATCCCCTTTTCGAAGCCGAATCGCTACGAACATTCTTTTTCCCTAGCGCTGGAGTTCTATATTGCCAGCACCCTAGTGAGAGACGGAAAGCACTCAACAAAGCAGCTGGCAAATTAGAAGCAAGTAGGCTCCCTGGTTTTGAGCACGTCATTTCGTATCTTCACAACAAATACCGCAGTAACCACTCGATATCCTCAATCAGCCATACGGCCGGGACTCTTCATTCTTTTTTGTTGTTTTTCAACGAATTAGGCCGCAACCATATTGAGCAAATTAGCAGGAAAGACATAGCCCAATATGTCGACCGGGAACAAGAACGTGGGTTAAAGGTCAATTCAGTCCGCCAGCACCTGCATACGTTATATGGCTTCGTCAATTATCTGGTTCGAAGCGATATTCTTCCGGCTGATATCCTGCACAAAAAGATCAGGTTACGACTACCAGAGATTCTCCCCAAAGCAATCCCAGCAGAAGATGTCGATAAAATCCTCCAGGCTGTAACTCACACCAGAGATCGCGCTATTATTCTTATGCTTCTTCATACAGGAATGCGAATAGGCGAGCTCCTTAACCTCCGGTTACCGAATATCGTGCAATCAGAACGTAAAATTTTATTGTACGTGGGGGTAAAAAATTTACATGGAAGGATTGTCTATTACAGCAACACAGCAGAGAAGGCGCTAAAGGCGTGGTTGTCGAACAGAGATCCGGTTAATGAATACCTTTTTTACGGTTACAAGGGGAGATCATTGTCCTATGCAGGAGCGCGAAAGATGATGAAAGGGGTTATTCGTAGAGCAGGGTTGGAGCATAAGGGATACTGCCTCCATTCATTACGACACACCTACGCGACCAATATGCTGAATGCAGGATTACGGCTGGAGGTTCTGCAGCAACTTCTGGGGCATCTGAACATTGACATGACACTTCGGTATGCAAGAATATCGAACCTCACCCAGGAAGAGTCCTATTTCAAAGCTATGGCAGTTATTGAGCAGGGAGGCCGCCATGAATATGACAGAGTCAATCCTGAATTACAGGCAGTATTTGAAGAGAAAAAATTTCTCTCCTCTGACAGTTAAAAACTATCTTCACCGCTTGCAGCGATTTTTTAGTTGGGTCGCAACGGCTGTCGAATTGATGACTGTGGCGGAAATTAGATTGTATATTGATTACTTGCTTGAAAAACGAATAGCACCACGTACTATCAACTGTCACCTGTCGAGTATCCGGCTGTTTTATGATTATCTGCTAGATGAGGAGAATGTCGTCATAGAAAACCCCGTTATCATGGGGCTCCTGCTCAAGGAATCTCGTCCTCTTCCCAGGTATTTAACCCATAGTGAGGTTGAGAGATTTTTTAGATTCGTTTCCAATAAGCGGGATTTTGCGATTGTTATGCTGATGCTCCGGTGTGGTTTACGGGTTAATGAGGTTGCGAATTTATCTCTTGATTGCATTG
>QKJV01000089.1 GCA_003249165.1 Desulfobulbaceae bacterium
ACCCAATCTCGCCGGTGTTGTCGTTGTTAAGGATAGTCGCATGGGAGTTTGGGGCGCAATTGAGCTTTTGCCCCTGAAAGGTTCGTGACTTTATCATTAATTAACCAGGATTTTCTGTTATCAGTTCTTTAAAAAATATGATCGATGGATAATTTTTTGAATATACAACCGGTTTTTGGCTACTTGATTTTGCGACGAAAATTAAATTTGTAATGCCATATTCTTCAGCGCTTGCTAGGACTTGTTCATTATCATCTACGAGCAGGGATTTCTTTTTGTTGAAGGGAATTATTTGAGCAAGATTTTCCCAGAATTTCGGGTCTTCTTTCGCGATACCAATTTCTTCGGAGCAAATTATTTTATCGAAGAATCTTTCGATATCGGTGTTTGCCATTTTAATTGCCAATGTTTTACTATGGGCATTTGTTACTAAATATATTTTTTTACGTAGAGTTTTACAAAATTTCAAAAATTCAACTACATACGGGTGTACCTGTATGAGATGGTTCATTTTGGTTTTCATGCCTGCAATATCCAAACCTAGCTCGTGTGTCCAATAATCCAGGTCTGTCCATTCTAATGTCCCTTCTCTGCTTTTATATTTTGCCATGAGTGTATCGTATGCATCCCAGAAGCTTACTTTGTTCACTTTGGCATACACTTCAGGAACATGTTCTTCCCAAAAGTAGTCGTCAAAGTGTTTGTCAAGCAGTGTTCCATCCATATCGAGTAGAACGTTTTCAACGGTGTTCCAATTTATTTTGGGCTCAATTTTTTTCGTCTTCATTCTGTTTGTTTGCAATTCAAAATTTCTTCGATGGTTCTTGGGCCAATTTTTTCAACCATTATCGTCTGCAGAAAATTAAATACACATTCCGTTTCTTCGGGTTTTAATAAAAATCCCGGAATAGGTTCAGCGATTAAGATGTCTTTTTGGGCCTTTTTGACAATTTCTCGTGGAATGAGCTGCTTTATTTTCTCTCCGTTTTCCTTTTTTTCAATCATTGCTAAAAGGACATCTAGCATGATCCCCCAGTAACCATTTTGGCTCAGGTGTTCAATGATTTGTTGTGTAACGGTGTTAATTACCAGATGTTCTTCATTGATGATTGCTGTGTTGTGTTTTGCGCAATTTTCTTGAGAGTAAAAACTGCGGCAGGAAAATGGTCTTACAGGGTATATTGTGCAGATTGACTTATCTAAAAATGGACATTTCCCGTAAACAAGGGCTTCGTCATTTTCTTCTTCATCAGCAGTTTGTTCCAAGCATTTTCGCGCAAAGCCATTAGTGGTTAAACTTAGAGGCTTTGCTTGCTTTTTTGCCATTAATTTTTCAGCTAACCAGCTAACTTCCTGATTTTTGATTATAAAATTATAAATAACATCTCCCTCTACTTCACTAATAACTACGTTTTGGGTGCAACACAGAGAACAACCTTTATAACAGAAGAAATTTTCTTTTTTGGTATATTCGTTATATTTTTCGTATATAACTTCTAAAATTTTTTCCTTTGAATTCATTTGGTCGTATGATGTCTCAATTTATTAAAATTATTTCCCTAGTGCTTATATGATAAGCCCATGAATGATTTCTGAAATTGTCTGAATTTTGTTTTCCGTCATATATTTTTCGAGTCCTACAATCATATCTTCCGCAGTTGCTGGATTGATAAAGTTTGCTGTTCCCACCTGAATTGCTGTCGCTCCTGCTAATAAAAATTCTATAACATCTTCAGTAGTGCATATCCCGCCTATTCCGATCACTGGAATTTTAACTCGTTCTGCAACCTGCCATACCATACGTAGTGCTATCGGTTTTATTGCCGGGCCGGATAGACCTCCTACTTTGTTCGCAAGTTTAGGCTTGTGGGTTTTTATGTCGATCGCCATTCCCAGTAATGTATTAATAAGAGATATTGCATCTGCTCCCCCTTCTTCTGCCGCAAGAGCCATCGCGGTGATATCAGTTACGTTTGGCGATAACTTTATTATCAGAGGTTTGTTTGTTTTTTGCCTCACGCATTTCGTTACTGAATAAATCATTTTTGCATCTGTTCCAAAAGCAACTCCCCCTTTTTTTACGTTCGGGCAAGAAATGTTGACTTCTATCGCTGAAATAGATGAATTTTCAAGACGTTCTGCTAGGATCTCGTATTCATCAAGCGTTTCGCCTAAGATGTTTACTATGATTTTACAACGGTATTTGCGTATACGTGGGAGTTTTTCTCTCAAGAAGGCCTCTAAGCCTGGATTCTCTAAGCCTATTGCGTTTAACATCCCGCAGGGTGTTTCGATAATTCTTGGTGGAGGGTTCCCGCACCTCGGATTGACTGAAATCCCTTTAACTACGATTGCTCCAAGTTTATTTAAGTCTAGAAAATCTTCATATTCCTCTCCGTACCCAAATGTCCCTGATGCAGTCATAATCGGATTTGTTAGATGCAGCTTTCCTATATTTACTGTAAGATCGGGTTCTTTTACTTCCATATTTTGTCAGCCTCAAAAACTGGTCCATCTTTACAGACGTGCACATAGTCTTGTCGTATGTTATCTGCCCCTGCTACTGCACATCCTAAGCAGGCACCTATTCCACACGCCATAATCGTTTCAAGTGATACCTGGCAGTTCATCTTTTTATTCTTACAGAATTTTGCTATTGCTTGCATCATAGGATAGGGGCCACAACAATACACTGTGCCATCACCTTTTTTTACAACCGTTTCTTCTAAAAGGTCTAGGACAAGTCCATGGTGCCCGGTTGACCCGTCGTCTGTGGATATTTTTAATGTAATTCCGTCAATATTTAAGAAATTTGAAAAAATTTCGAACTCTTTGGCTGTTCTGCTTCCCAACATGACACTGATATTTTTGCTGGGGCTGAATTTTTTTAAATATTCTACCAAGAAATATAGAGGGGCTATACCCATGCCTCCTCCCACCAGATAGTGGTTGCCCGTTTCGGCGATAGTGAAGTTATTACCGAGAGGGCCAACAATGTTTAAACTTCCTGATTTTTTTTTGTCTGAAAGGAGCTTGGTTCCCCGACCTACTATTTTGAAAACAAAAGAAAATTCGTTGTCTGTGACTTGGTGTATTGAAAAAGGTCGCCGCATTAGCGGGTCATTGATTGTTTGATCTGTTGTTCTGACCATTACGAATTGCCCTGGTTTGGCAATATGGCTGATATGTGGGGCGTAGACAGTGATACGGCAGTTATCTTTTATGCAGATTACTTCTTTAATTTCCGCTTCAACTTGTAATTTGTTCCCCTTCTTTTTACTCATTTTCGATAATCCGTATTCCTACAAGCAGTTGGTGTATTCGATTGAGATCCTCGAGCGATCGATATTCGATTTCGATTTTGCCACGCGTACCGTTTTGGACAATTTTGCTTTTGTTACCAAAAATATGGGTTATTTCTTCAGTTATTGACTTGCAGTGCGATTCTGGAATACTAATTTTGGTTTTCTTGCTTGGTTTTACTTTGTTTGTCCGTTTATTTTTTTGTGACGCTACAATTTTTTCTATATCTCTTACTGAAAGTCCGTTCTCGATGATAGAATCACGTAACTCCCTTTGATTTTCTTCATCAGCCACGCCTAATAATACCCGCGCATGTCCCATGCTGATTCGTCCAGCCGAAACGTCTGTTTTTATCGTTTCTGGAAGTTGTAACAGGCGCATTATATTTGTAATTGTTGAACGTTCTTTGCCTACTTTTTTCGACACTTCTTCTTGTGTCATGTTGAATTCGTCGGTAAGCCGCTTATATGCTGTTGCCTCTTCAACTGGATTGAGATTTTGTCTTTGAATGTTTTCAATAAGGGCTAGTTCCAGTCTGTCTTCTGGCGAAGCTTTTTTTACTATTACCGGAACCTGTTTCAGTCCAGCAATTTTAGATGCGCGCAGCCTTCTTTCTCCTGCTATGAGTTCATATTGACTTTCAGTTCCCGCCTCGCGTACAACAAGCGGTTGCAATACTCCCCTCTTTTTTATTGAATCAGCCAGTTGTCGTAAGGCTTCCTCATCCATTTCCTGTCTTGGTTGGTATGGATTGGGTTTAATGTCTTCGATGTTACATCTGAAGAATTCTCCTTTAGGTTTTTCGATGTTGTCTTCATCTTCTAAGTCAAAATCTACAGACAGTAAGGATTGCAAACCTCTACCCAATCGATCCCCGTTTTTCATAAAGCTCCTCAATAAAAAAAACTATGTTACGCAACTTGCCTTTTTATGAATTCTTTGCCGAGATTCATGTAGCTTAAAGCACCAACAGATCGGCTGTCGTATTCCATTACAGGTTTCCCGTAACTTGGACATTCGCTTAATCGTACATTGCGAGGGATAACCGTTTTATATACCTTGTCTTGAAAGTGTTGCTTGACCTCCTTTGCGACCTGGAAGGTTAATCTGTTTCTTCTGTCGTACATTGTTAATAGCAACCCTTCAATTTTTAAATTTTTATTGTAAGAACGTTTTACAAGTCTGATTGTTCTTACGAGTTGGCTGAGTCCCTCAAGGGCAAAATATTCACATTGCAGTGGAATGATTACTGAATCTGCAGCTGTTAATGCGTTGAGCGTCAATAAACCTAGAGATGGTGGGCAATCTATAAAGACGAACTCATATGAATCTATCAGTGGTTCAAGAAGTCGCGACAGATACCGTTCCCTTTTTTGGGCAGACATGAGCTCCACCTCAACTCCTATAAGATCAATGTGTGTCGGCAGGACATCGAGGTTTTCAAGGCAACTTGATTTTTTTATACTTTGCGCGACTTGCTCTACGTCAAGGTAACAGTGGTAAAGATGTTTTTCCATTCCTTTAACGCTTATACCCAGCCCGCTTGATGCATTGCCCTGGGGGTCAGAGTCGACAACGAGAACTTTATGCCCTAATTTTGCTAGAGCTGCAGCGAGATTTACAGTTGTTGTAGTTTTGCCTACGCCGCCCTTTTGGTTTGCTAAAGTTATAATTTTCCCTTTTTTCATTTGCGACATGTCTGATTGGTCCTGGTTCTAAGAAGATAGAGAGTTTTTTAACAAGCCTTGTTTGTTGTTTTATATTCTATTTACTGAATACTATCTTCTTAAACAAGTCTCTATTTTTTTTATTTTATTCTTTTTGCTGTATTTTGGGTTGCCCGGCAATGTTCCACGTGGAACATTG
>QKJV01000355.1 GCA_003249165.1 Desulfobulbaceae bacterium
TACGACCCGTGAGGGGTTCCATGATGCTTTTGCGGGCTCAATTTATCGGTTGAAAAAAGGAAGGAAGTTATGGACCAGATGCCAAAAACCCAGAGAATGACACTGAATGAAATTGAAAGCATTGTCGCTGGCCGATTGCTTTCAGGCGGCGCCGGATATTATATCGGCGTTCTTTTTTCTGCGCTGCTTGTCGTGGCCGCTATTGTTGCCGGTGTTCATGCGATGATTGTCGGGCATGAGCATACCTATGGAGTAACCCGGGAGATCCCCTGGGGTATTCTCATTGCAACTTACGTGTTTTTCGTCGTCACCTCTACCGGACTGTGTCTGGTCTCTTCCATCGGTCACGTTTTTGGTGTTGAGTCGTATATGCCCATCGCCAAGCGTTCCGTATTTCTTTCCATTGCGACAATTCTGGCGGGCTTTTTCGTTATCGCTTTCGAAATCAAGCTGCCTTGGAGAATGGCTGTTTATAATGTCATTTCTCCCAATGTCACTTCGAATATCTGGTGGATGGGCACCCTGTACGGTGTGTATCTTGTCCTGATGATTTTTGAGTTCCTTTTTCTGAATCTTAACAAGCATAAACTTGCTGTGGCCATGGGATTTGGGGGCGCAGTCGCCGGTATTGCCGCTCATAGTAATCTCGGCGCTGTTTTTGGGCTTCTGATGGGCAGGGAGTTTTGGCACGGTCCTTACATGTCCATTTATTTCATTGCTTCGGCCATGATGACCGGTACGGCAGTTATTTTCCTGTTCCATTACATTGCTTATAAAGTTAACGGCGAGGACCTTTCCCTCGATGCTCCCATGGTGACCTCTTTGGATGTGGTGCGTCGCCTGGGTATCCTGCTTATCTGTGTCATCATATTTTTTACAACATGGAAGATGGTTGCTGGAATCTCTGGTCAGCCTGGTGGTAAGTACGAGGCGGTTATGGCTCTTGTAAATGGTCCTTACGCATTGAACTTCTGGCTGTTTGAGGCGGGTTTCGGTTTGGTGTTCCCGTTGCTGCTCTTCCTTTTCTCAAAAGGCAAGAATCTTCCGATGATGTTCTTTGGTTCTGCCATGATGATCTTCGGCATATTTATTATGCGTTATGATCTGGTCATCGTCGGTCAGATCGTCCCTGTGTACCACGAGCTGGGCGTTGTCGAGTACAGCCATTTGCTGTCTTATACGCCTTCTCTCCATGAGATCATCATTACGCTCGGTGGTTTTGGGGTGGCATCCTTCCTGTTTCTGGTGGGTGAAAAGTTGTTTGCCGGGCACAAGGTGGAGCATCATTAAGCCTTATTTCAGGCCATGTGCATTTTAAGGAATTGAAGGAGATAGATAATGAAGAACAATAAAGTCGATTTCGGTGGCTTGAAAAACGAGGGGGTTGAGAACGCCCCGGTTGAAGATAGACGGCGTTTCCTGAAAATGGGACTTGCGTTGACAGGGATGTTTGCCGGCGGAACCCTGTACTCGGCAACGTCCGTTGTCAATAAGGTGTATGCTTCCGAGGGAGAGTACGCCAAAAAATATCCCTATAAGCCGCACTACAGCATGATCATGCATCAGAACCGTTGCATTGATTGCGAGCGTTGCATGGTCGCCTGTGTGAAGACGAATGATGTTCCCGAATACGGTTACCGCACAACGATTCTGGAGAGGGATGTTAAGGATGCGATTGGGCAGAAACGTGAATTTATTCCCGTGCTCTGTAACCATTGTAATTTGCCGCAGTGCACCAGGGTGTGCCCAACGCGTGCGACCTATAAAGACAAGACCACCGGTATTGTCATGATGAACATTTCCAAGTGTATCGGATGCCTGACCTGCCAGCAGGGGTGTCCTTACAATGCGCGTTACTTCAGTGAAAAAAAACACGCGGTTGATAAGTGTAACTTCTGTTATGACACCCGACTGTCCAAAGGGGAAACTCTGACCGCTTGCGCAGAAGCCTGCCCAGCCGATGTCCGTGTTTTTGGCGATCTGTCCGACCCCAACAGCCGCATCTACAAAGAAGTTCATCAGATCGAGAAAACCGTGTGGGTGTTGCGGCCTGAGGCCGGTACGCGTCCCAATGTTTTTTATACCCGTGGGTAGCAGCGCGTTTATTAAAACTGCATTTATGACCCCAATCGTCAAAACCGGAGGTTTATCCATGAAGAAGTTCATGTTATTGACTATAGGCGCTTCGATGGTGTTGCTGATGACAGCGTCTCTTTCCATCTCTGCGGATGGTGAGGATTTTGGCGGACCTGAGATCACCTTTGAACACCCTGTTAAAGGGGTAAAGTTCAGCCACAAGGCCCATGTGGGTGATCTTGGTTTCGCCTGCGACAGCTGTCACGACGGTCTGTTTGATATGCAGGTGGGAGCTGCCTTTGAAAAGGGTAACTTCACCATGGCCAGCTTGAATAAGGGCCTGTATTGTGGCGCCTGCCATAACGGGTCGATGGCTTTTGCCTCGAATACCCAGTGTTCTTCCTGTCATGAAGCAGGGGGTGACATCCTTTATACCGAACCTGTCAAATCTGTCATTTTCAGTCATAACATTCATGTCGAAAAAAATGGTCTTGAATGCGACAGCTGTCATGATGGCCTCTTTGAAATGAAGGCCCTTGCGGCTCAGACTAAAGAAAATTTCACGATGAACGCCCTTTATCAGGGCGAATATTGTGGGGCCTGTCACGACGGATCCACGGCGTTTGCCTCGAATACCCAGTGTGCAACATGCCATATCGGCGTGAAGGGATATCGCAAAGTTGCTGGGGAAGAAAAGTCGGAAGAGGGTGCCCATCACTAAGGAGGTTGTCGGAGGACTCGGCAAAATATCAGGGTCGACATTTTAAGGGTGCGAGGGAGAGTATGAAGGATCCCAAGATCTTTGTTCTTAAGCTCGTACGTTTTGTGGTGGTTATGACGTTTTGCACTCTTGTTACGGCTGTTCTTATTATGATAGCTGTACCGGGAGTCGGAAAATGGGCCACAATCATAGGGTCTGTTTGTGTCTCCCTGGTTATTGCGTTGTTTGATTTTGGGATCTTCCGAAGCGACTTTGAGTTGTAGTCATCGGTCCTTTGTTTCTGGCAAGGACACGGCATGCTGAGTCCTTGCCAGAATTTGGAAAAACAAACCCCATGATTTAAGTGCCACAACGTTTCGAATTTTAATTCCAAAAAAAATCATAAGTCACTGTTTTATCTATATAGACAACGAGTAAGAAGCCCTTTTCCCTGAAGATTTACTATGCCAAAAGTTGATCACTGTAAACAGCTCAGTGTCATTCTTGAAAGCGTTGCTGACGGTGTGTTCACTGTTGACGAGCGTATGCGGATTACTCTGTTTAACAGAGCTGCGGAAGAAATAACTGGATTTACGCAAGAAGAGGCAATAGGCCGTCATTGCCACGATGTTTTCCGCACGGACGTTTGCTTTACCGCATGCCCGGTCAAGGAAGCCCTCGAGTCCGGCCAGCCTGTTGTAAACAGAGAAGTTGATATTATCACCAAGGAAGGCAAGAAACTTCCCATCTCTGTCAGTGCTTCTGTCTTGAGAGATGAAACGGGGAGTTTGCTTGGCGGAGTAGAAACATTCCGGGACCAATCTTTAATTTTCGCGTTAAAAAAGGAAATCGAAGATAAATACACGTTTCACGATCTGGTCAGCCGTAACCCGGCAATGCGAAGATTGTTTGATGTGATGCCCGATATTGCGACCAGCGAAGCGACTGTTTTGCTGAAAGGGGAAAGTGGGACAGGCAAAGAACTTTTTGCCAAAGCTCTTCATGATTTGAGTGCGCGCCGTAAAGGCCCTCTGGTTATTGTCAACTGTGGAGCGTTGCCTGAACCTCTACTCGAAGCTGAGATTTTTGGTGCCAGACGCGGAGCATATACCGGTTCTATAGAAAACCGACCTGGCCGCCTTGAGATGGCGGAAGGCGGTACTTTGTTTTTAGATGAAATAGGTGATTTGCCTCTTCCCCTTCAGGTAAAGTTGCTTCGGGTTCTTGAGAATCATGAGTATCAGGCCCTTGGTGCCCGTAGTCCTCAGAAAGCAGATGTCCGTTTTCTGACAGCAACAAACTGTGATCTTGAGGATATGGTTGAGAAGGGAACGTTCCGGCGGGACTTGTTCTTTAGAATCAATGTGGTTGCCCTTCAAATTCCACCTTTGCGCGAACGCCCCGAAGATATCCCTCTTCTTATTGATGTTTTTCTTGATCGCTTCAATAGGACCTATGGGAAAAAAATCCGCGGATTTTCTGCTGAAGCTTTGCAACTGCTTCTAGGGCATCAGTATCCCGGAAATGTTCGTGAGTTGCTCAATCTTGTAGAACAAACTGTTATTCTCTGCAGGAGTGGAGAAATAGGTGTTGAGCATTTGCCGGCTGGCTTTCTGGAGGTCAACAGGGGTGATGAGGATGCTAGTTTTGGGCGTCGAACCCGCATAAACAAGGCAATCCTGCAAGATCTGCTGACGCGTTATGAGGGTAACAGAACGAAAGTTGCTCGGGAATTAGGCGTTGATCGGACCACTTTGTGGAGGTGGATGAAAAAGTTTGGATTGAATCCTTAGCGTAGGCAATAAAAAGCATATTTCCTTTAATGGCCAAGCTGAAAAATCAGCTTGGCCATTATTTTTTTATAAAAATTCGTATATCCGGAGCAATTTATGTGTTGATTCCCCATGTTGCCATGGCGTTACGGCCCAAAAAGTGTTGCATGCAGCAACATGATGCATAACGTGATGCAACGCCGTAAGCTACTGGAATAAATTGGTAAAAAAGAACTCGTCAGGTGTTGCTTTGTGCAACTCTGTTGCATGTTGCATCGTCATGGGTTTTATGAAAAAAATTGACTTTAAAGATGTTGCTTGTCTAACTATCTGAAATCATGGGCTATTCCTGGCGGGTAAGAAATTCGGTAATGTTGGCACGTCTCTTGGAATATATAAAAGCATATGAACGTCGGTACATCGAGATTTAAGGATGTTGCAAAACGCTACGGCAAAAAAGCAAAACTGAATTTAATGACAGAGTTTGCGAGCGTCTCAATCTAACCCATAAACAAACAACAAAAAAGGAAGGTGCCAAATGAGAGCAGAAAACAATCAATCTAAGCCTGTAAGTGACAAGTATCTCCGTAATGCACTGTTGGCCATGGGCGTTGTTGCATGGCCTGCGCTGGTACATCTCGGAAGCAAAATGATCTGATAACCCGAAGATAACGATACGGAGGCAATTATGAGAGCGGAAAATCTTATCAGTGAACCGATTAAAACGACTTATAAAGTAGGTATCTATAGCGCGATGGGTTTTGTGGGTCTTTCTCTTGCCGCTTTTATTGCCTGGTCTTTTACTTGTGCGGGTGGCGCATTGGTAGAGCTGGTCGGGAAGATGATTTAAGGATAAAGAACTACCATCGCACGGAGGTGACTTATGAGGGCGGAAAATCTTATCAGTGAACCGATTAAGACAACTTATAAGATTGGTGTTTATGGCGTAATGGGATTTGTCGGGATTTTTTTGGCAACCTTTATTTCATGGTCATTTTCCTGTGC
>QKJV01000190.1 GCA_003249165.1 Desulfobulbaceae bacterium
CTTCGGCTTCCAATTCGCGGACCACGTCGAGAGGCAATACTCTATTGGGATTTTCATTGGCAAAGGTGGGATCATACCCGCCATGGGCAGTCTGGTGAGTCCGGGAACTGAACGTCTGCAGGTTCTTTATGGAATAGCTGCCAAAGCGTTGGGCATTCGCTGCTTCAATTTTATCTGGATTGCCGCGTGGCACGATACCACCGGAAGTTACCAAAGCCAGCCGGGCCTCATGCATGGCTTTAATGGGCGGGGCGGGAGTTACCCGATCAAAGACCGGCATCAGATACTCAGACTGAAAGGATTCCCCCTTTAAGCGCGTCAGCAGCATGTTTACCGCACGGCAAGCACCGGTTTCGGCAACAAAAATATTTTTCCGTCGCCCCTGGGGAATATATCTGTCTTCTTCAGGCAACAGACTTTCCCTCCGCACGAGTTTCATTCCCAAAGGAATCATTCGCTGCATCGCTTCTGCCATGCCCATGACATTGTCGCTTGTTTCGGCAATGAAAATATCTTTTCGGTAGAGATCAACGGCTGGATTTTCCGGAAACATGGCTGTAACTGCTGGTAAACCGAAACGTGCCTGCACGGCTTTACAAATAGCACCGCAAGCAATGCCGTATCGCCCGGCATTGAATGCAGGACCAGCCACCAGAAGGTCTGGAGTGTTGGCTTTGCCCTCTTTGTGAAAGGGCTCAAGCAGGTTTATGATCTCTTCAACCGCTTTATCCGTATGTTCAGCTATGTAGTTATCGCCAAAGATGACAGTCGCGATCACCTGAACCTCAGGAAACTCTTTTTGAATCAACATACCGGGGCCTTTGGGACCTTGCACAATACGGGGCGCGGCATTCGCCTCTTTTTCCGCACCCAGACCACCAAAAAATTGATTGAGGCAGTGAATAATTTTATACGGAGTTGACATGATTAGACCTCTCTGCATCGCAGGCTTTGAAAGCCAAGTTCGTTTGTAGCACCGATTACTGCCTGGAGTTCGACTTCCAGGCTGCCGTCTGGGTGCAGGCTGTGGGGGTAGGCGCCCGCCAGCCGGCTCAGGTCGTCAATGGGGCCGAGTAACCGCTCCATAGGAGGCAGGAGGATGCGTTCGTTAGCATTTCCAACCGAGATTATGGCTTGAGCCAGGGGGGTCGTGTCTGCCAGAGACTGCGATGCGCCGTTTGGACCTGCGTATTCATCCGTTATTGCAACGGTGCGTATACCAGCTTCTTCCAAACCCCGGATTAACATCATCTGGTCTGTATCCGGATTACCAAACCCTTCTTTGGAGATGACCACCGCATCCGCTTTAAGTGTTTGGACTTCTATGGATTTCTGCGCAGATGCTTTTTTGCCGGCCAGTCGCACGGGCTCGTTTGTTAAAACCACCCCTGCAAAGTCGAGGCTCTTGCCGTGACGTTGATATAATTCCCGCAGGACCGGATTGTTCTGGTGATGATAGGTCGTGTTTTTATCACACGCGCTTACACAGTTGCCTGAGGTAATCGCCCCATCCATAAGAATATTGGCGGAAATAATGCGCGGCAGTTCCTCCTTGGCATTGCGGCCCTGTACATACGTATCATGCAAAAGTCCCTGACTTAAAAGCATGTATACATAGGCGACACGCGGCAGATTCAGTGATGGGGCCGAAGCAGTAACGGGTGCATAGGTTTCTATCTCCGCTGGAGTGCTTTTTCTGGCTGTATCTGCCAGAAACGCTGCTGCATTCAACCCTGCATGACGCACAACTTCCTCATGCTCATGGGGTGTTAAATCACCGGCAACTTTGATGTCCAAAACCACATTGATCGTCTTAGAGAAAGGTGTATGATCAGCACCTGGACCGCTCATATCGATAATGCCTTCCTGGAAACCGACGATTTTCCCGCACGTCACCACTGCGACATTTTTTAAGATATGATTACGTCCTGTTCCGGCAATCTTACCGGCAACTTTACACCGAGGTTCTATCACGTCTTTTACACAGAGAATTCTGGTGGATTGCCCCGGCTTGGCCAAAGAGATATCGATACTTTGAATTCTGGGGTCCTGCGAGATCAAGGCCTTTCTGAAGGTCTCCTGATCGATAACGAGGGTCGTCCCGTCAAGGGTGGTTGCCGGACCAAAAACAACATCTCTAACAAAGAAAGATCCAGAAAGATCCTAGCTCTAATACCATTGTTTTGTCTCCTTTTTCAGGCTTGTTTCGGATATCGCTGAAGCATGGATGATAAGTAACTGCTTTTACCGGGAAGACGGGAGAGGAAAATAGTCACAATCCCTTGGCGTTGCTGGAGCTTCCATTTTACCAGCCGTTGTGTTTGCCTTAAATTGTAATGCGGACAATAGTCTATCCGAAAAAAAGCCTTAAAAATCAGTTAGTTTTTTTCTGAAAATTTGTCAACGGCAAAAAAATCCGGTATCAGGTGGAGATAATAGTAATGTAAAAACAATACAGGCAAAAGGGAAAATGGCCATATTCCCCCAGTCCAGCGAACAAAAGTTGAATGGATTGTCACTAAAGGTTTTTCATAGGCAGGAAGCTATAATCGAATGCCTTTTTTTTACTTTCACTCACTTTTCGGTATGATGCAAAGGATGGAACTGGATAAAAAAAGCTTTTGTCTTTGAGGAGAAAAAGTCCCGCTTAGTAACTGCGTCTCAGCTCAAAAATTTCTTTTGCCTTACCTCACTAAAGCCGTCACTTCAAAACCCTTCCCTCCTCACCAAACAGATACAAAGCTTCAGGGTTTATAAAAAGGTCCGTCACGCTATCCGCCGGCAGGGTGCATTGACCGGGGATGCGGGCCACCATGGATGGCTGGTTCTCTGACTCGGCAAAGTGAAAATGGACCAGGGTTTCATGGCCGAGAAATTCCGTTGCTGTCACCCGGACACG
>QKJV01000220.1 GCA_003249165.1 Desulfobulbaceae bacterium
ACGAGCTCGGAATCTCTGGCATCTGACAAACCGGGTAACACGAAAAATTCTTGCTCACACTCTTGGGGTCTTTTTCAATCAGCTACTCGGCCGCGAACCATTACAATTGGCAGATCTTGTTAGAATATGAAAGTTGAGCATGACATTATATCATATAAAATTATATCACCGACATAATGCTCTGAAAGTGCAGAAGATGAAAAACTGTGCCGGAATTTCATGCAATCGCCCTGACGTTGCCCTGTTTACTAATTCGGTCACTCCGTGAAATAATTGGCGATGGGACCATTTATATCAACTATGACTGCTTAATTCATGCTGGCTTACCGAAGGGGCACATTTAGACTTGAAAATCCATGCGCAATAATATATTTTTCACACCATTAAATGCCTGGGTGGCGGAACTGGTAGACGCAAGGGACTTAAAATCCCTCGCCCGCAAGGGTGTACGAGTTCAATTCTCGTCCCAGGTACCAAATAAAAACAAGGGGTTGACCGAATAGGTTAGCTCCTTTGTTATTTGGTAGGTGAAAGAAGTAAGCGTATTGTAAGCAGTAAATTTTTTTGATTCTGGGCTGAGTGCTTTGGTTTTCCAAGTTTCCACACTCATTCACCCCAAAAATGGGGAGATCTCTTCAATTTTGCTAAGATTTTTTTTACCATTCTTGTTGGTTAAAATATTGCGGTACATCATCATATGATATTGCTATGTCAGCCATCAGAATTCAATTAATACCAAAGGAAAAGCTATGGCGGATGGTTATTTTGATCTTTCTCCTTTGACAGCAATGATACCATGGAGTAATTTTTTCAAGGAGTTGCGTTTTAAAAATAGGTTCACCTTATCGAAAGAATCCCAAAAATTTATAGATGAGGTTCTTAATTATGCATCCGAGTATAAAATTATCACTTTTGAATCCAATCGACCATTTTACCGATCAAGAATAAATAGTTATAAAGGCGGAATTGGTGTAGATGGTCCTCACAAGATAACAGATATGGGGGCACCGCCAATAGATAAAGCTTCAAGTGGACGCTTAAACCCTACTGGTATTCCATACTTATATTTGGCTTCAGATGAAATAACCGCAATAAGCGAAGTAAGGCCTTGGGTCCGGTGTGATATAACCTTGGCAAAATTTAAATTGCAAAGATCTGTAAAGTTAATCAACTTTTCTAAAACACATTTTTTCACACAACCAGAAGGTGAGAAATTCAGAACCCCAAATTTTATATGGGATGAATTAATGACTCATTTGTTTTCAACCCCTTTTGATCCACGGTCAGACACCTTGTATATTCCTACACAGTACATTGCAGAGCGAATAAAAGGCCTTGGTTTTGATGGCATTATGTACGACAGTTCTCTTAACCCTGGTGGATATAACTTAACGCTCTTTGACACAAATGCTGCCATTCCTTTAGAAAGAAGAATTGCAAAAGTTACTTCCATTAAGATTAAAGCGGATATTACAGCAATCGAATAGAACTAAAATAATCTTTAATGAACAGATTAACACGAAGTTAGCTGTCTTTTTTGCATCCAGGGTGCAATAATTCCGTTCAGGTAATTACCCCGAGAGAGGGTATTTAAACAGGATTCAGATCCTTTTCAAAGGTGAGATTTCCCCACCTTTAAACATGGTGGTTGCCCCATACACATGACCCCGCAACTTTGCGGAGACCGCCTCATTATTGCGCCGATCTTTTTCAGCCGAAAAAAGGGTATCATCCGACATGATAACAGCACTTCACGGATTAAATACCCTGGCCCGGGGTAATTGGCCTGTGATGGGACATTTAAAATGGGGTACATCCACAGCACACCCCACCAAGGGTCTCATCTCACATGACAGCCCTGCCACGGTCTATGTTAAACATAGGCCGTTAAACCTCAGTTCAGCGACTACGGTCCGGATAATTTCTCATAGGCCTACACCAGAAAATAGAGTTTCATTATTGCCTTTCGGGGTGGGTATGCTTATCTACAATAAAATTAATCCTTATCCATACAAAAAAACAATAAGAAATTAGTGGGTTACATGATTGACAATGGATTTGTTTCTATTTTATATATATTTTTATATATAGAGACTCTTTCTGGCATCTCTATCGATACATGCTCATCTCGAAGAGGCAAGGTTACCCGACTTCGCTGTAATTGAATGCATTGCGGCATCCTATGTGGGTAGTTTGTTTTCTTGTGACTCCCTAACTGGATAGTATAGGAATTTCCATTTTTGGGAACAATAAAGCCCGCCCGAAGGGCGCTAAGTTCAAAAGCCCTGTGGGTTGCTTTCGTTTGAGAATTGTAAATGCAAAAAAATACAAGGTCCAACAGGATCGAAGCTAAATAGCCAATAAATTTTTTCGAAAACTTAACTAAGAGGGGGGAGAACGTATGTCTTTGAAGTGGCAGGATAAATCAAATTATTATATCACTAAACTAATCAGTCGCTGTGCCTGTTATGGCGCTTTTCTGTTTATGTTTTTTTATCTTTTGGGGTCAGGTACGGTTGCGGTCGTCCAAGCCCAACCCAACGATCTAAATGGTCCGGAAGATTTTGTTCCCTTATCCCAATATGGCTGGTCTCAGGTTACGGATGGTGACGCTGGAGGCATATTCGGCGGTGACGGATATCCCAACCTGGTGGCACACCCGGATGGAAGCCCAAGAAACTCCTATGCCTGGTCTATGTGGTATTGGAAGGACCAGTTGTACGTTGGCTCCAATAGGGATATGTGCTGTTTTTATGGCTATAACGATGCTAATTTTCGAGAATATGAGGAGATTTGCACCATAGATGAATCAACCAATTTTCCGGTGTTGGATGAAGGGAAAAGAGGAGAGATATGGCGTTATACCCCAAGCCGGAACGATTATGGATTAAGCGGGAAATGGGAACGCTTCTATCAGTCTCCCGACAATTCGAGCCTTGTTCTTCAAGCGATGTATCCAGGCATGCCTCAGGACGTGGGATACAGAAACATCAAACCCTGTGATTGCGGGGGGCAGGAGAGGTTATACATTGCCTCTTTCGGAACTCCGGGCCGTATCCTTTACACTGATGGATATGGCGTTTATGAGGCCTCTACGAGAGGATTAAACAATGGCCTGTTAGACATGACCGATGGCACGGCGGACCTGGGCTATCGTGCAATGGCCTGCTTTAAAGACCGGCTTTGGATTTCGCCTGCTGGAACATTTGACGATGTTGATACAGCCGACCAGAACCCTGTACTCCTTGCCAATAGCAACCCATACAGTGTATTGAGTCAATGGGAGGTTATGCTGGACACCAGAGAGGGTCCGGAGGGCAATGAGAACCTGCCCAACCTGGGCATCTTCCAAATGCAAGTAGTGGGAGATGATTACCTCTATATTGGTGTCATCAACAGGGAAACCGGTGTTGAGGTGTGGAAAGGTGATGCAACTTCGGGAGCTGACCACATGATATGGACCAGGGTGGTGGAGTTTGGTGCCGGGAGGCCTTTTGAAGACGGAAAAAGTCTCAATAATCTCGCTACTATGGGCCTCTTTACGGCTGATGACAATAAACTCTATGTTGCTCTTGGAGAATCCGCCTTTGAAGATCGTGAATATCCGGAAATGATCAGGATCAATCCAGAGGATGACACCTGGGAACTGCTCATGGGCGAGCCGAGAAAGGACTGTGTGGTGGACTCTGCAACAGGTGAAACCAATATACTCAACATGGTCTGCACCGTGCCTGTAGCATTGGACGCGGATGGAGTTGTTAATGACTGTGTTCCGACTAGCGGGAAAGGTCCTGGTTTTGGACCTGCCGACGGTACCTATGACCCCGGGACGGTCACCTATCTCTGGCGATTTCAGGAGTATGACAACAGCCTTTTTGTTGGAACAATGGAGAGGGCGAACCCCGCAAGGGTCCTTAAGTTGAATTTGGAGGGTGTCGCCACGGCAAACTGGCAACCCATCATCACTGACGCTTTTAATGGGAAAATTAGCGGCATTCGCTCTTTCGCAGTCACGGACATGGGTCTGGCAGTGGGTGGGATCAACCCAAATGCCTATCAAGAGACGGGCGGTGCAGGTGTGTGGATGGGGACAACAGCTACTCTAAGCTATCCTGCAGTTGTGATTACTGAACCGCAGCCGACTAGTAGACGTAGCTCCGCCATTGTGGTTAACGAGGACACGGTGGACCTAGTAGGGACAGTATCAGATAATGAGGCAGACGTAACCGGGTTGACCTTGGAGAATAAAGCAACAGATTCCTCCTACGACGGAGTGTTGGGAGCATTTGATCCAGATATACCCACCATGCAAGCTTGGTCCGCATCCGACATCCCGCTTTTAGTAGGAGATAACCCGATCACAGTGACAGCCACAGATCTTGAAGGTAACAGCAGCCCCCCAATTACGGCGACCGTAACGTACGTAGATAACACCACCTGCGAGATACCCTTAGACGACGACGGAGACGAAGCCCCAACCGTAACCGTAGTTTCAGTGGTTACGAGTAACATCGAAGCGGGGTTCCGTGATTACGGTAGCGCAACGGTTATCGTGGAGGACACTTGCGGCAACCGGGTATCTGGCGCAAAGATCACCGGGGAGTTCACCGGTGCGTTTAGCGGGGAGCCGGAGCAAGTGCAGCAGACCGATGCAAACGGAACGGCGACCTTTATCACTACCACACGGGTCTGGAGGCCAGGTTCCGACTACTTTAACGTAACCGACGTATCTGCCACAGGCCTGACCTGGGTGACCACCCCGTAAATCAAGCCTCGGCCCTGACCGGATAAACAAAGCGCCGGGCGGCATGAAACGCCCCCGGCGCTTTTCTGGAAAACCTGGCCCGGCGAGCCAGGTCTGGGTTCAGCGGCTTTGCAGGTGCTTTTTATTTAGTGGCTGATTAGAGCCCCCGGCAGAACCAGGTGCTTGAATGGGTTATTTGTCTTTTGTCGGTGGCTGTTCTCCAAGCCCTTCAATGTAACCACTGTGCCAGCTCAGAACCTCAACGCTTTCCGGTGGCAGATCCGGTTCACCGCGTTTACCCGCGTCAAAACCAATTTGCCAATGTTCCTTGTTCATGCGTATTTTAGGGTGTTTCATTTTTTTCCTCCCGGTAACGTTGCCATTGCTCATTACTGATTTCAATCAGGTATTTTCAATCTCTGAGCAGGCATCCTTGAGCAAATCCGATAAGTTCTGCATATTTTCATGATTAATAACGTTTCCTGTTTCAAGTTCCTCACCATCCAGACAATAGAGCATATCAGCAATAACCTTGACCCGGCCAATAGGGTGGCAGGCATTGGCCAACACATCGGCCTCTTCCATCAACTCTTC
>QKJV01000149.1 GCA_003249165.1 Desulfobulbaceae bacterium
GTTCTATGGGACGGCACGTTGTTTTCCTGAGCTGATGATGGGTTGTGTGGATGCATCGCTTCTCTATCCTGCAACCCATGCAAAGCAACATAAATTACTTGCTGGATGGGACAGGGCAGTTTTTGGGGGAGGCTTCCAAATGTTGCCAAAAGGAGGGCACCATGCAGCGTCAATGAGAGTATTCCGGCAAACAGGAGACTTTTCATCGGCAGATTTCCATGCCTAAAAAAACAGTTTTGCAACAAGAAGACAAAAGGGCCGGATCACCCTGCTGGCCGGTGATCCGGTTTGGGCTTAAATCAGTAATTATAAGCCAGTGTGACAAAAAACATACGGCCTGGCATCGGATACCCTTTGACATAGGCATAATCTGTGTCAAACAGATTGGTGATCTCGCCGCTTAGGGTGAACGAGCCGTTTTTCTTGAAGTCGAGAATTTTTTTGCTGACTGTAAAATCGGCCACTGTAAAACCTCCAAAAGACTTGACTGGCGCGGGGAAAGTTCCCAACTCCCAGTCTTCTATTGTTTGCTCACCTGTATAAGTGAAGTTAAGCCGAGCGGAAAATCCCTGGTAGTTATTTGCATAGATACCATAGGATGCATTCCAGTCACTCAGATATTTCAGATCCCTATTATCGTCAAGGTCTTCAAAGCGGTCAAGATAGGTGAGGTTGACGTAAGGCCTGATTTCAACCGTCCAGCCGAAATGGGCACCAAGGTCATAGGAAAGTTCTCCCTCGAAACCGGAAATCTCAGCCTTGCCAACATTCTCCCATGTCTGACCGGAACTGGTGGCAACACTTTCTATCTTGTCTTTATAACGGGTGAAGAAATAGGTCAGTCCGGCATTCAGGCCTTTGTTGGAATAATTAATCCCGCCTTCGTAAGTTTTGCTTGTTTCGGGTTCCAGATCCGAGTTGCCTTCATAATGAACGCCGAAATCTGAGGTGAAATCTGCGGCAAGTTCATCCGGTCCCGGCATGATAAAGGCTTCTCCATAGTGGGCCCGAACCTTCAGAGTCTTCGTCAGAAGATAAACGAGCCCGGCACTTGCCGTTACATTGTTATCGTCTTCGTCACTTCGCGTCGGGTGTATCACCTCGAGATCATAGACATCATAACGCAGTCCGCCGTCAAAGATAAGGCGTTCCTGCATGAATTTTGCCTGGGCCAGCAGAAAGGCAGCATAATTTTCTGAATCAGTTTGAGTCGGATCGTAAGTGCTTGTCACTTCATAATCCAGCCAGTCTAACCCCCCAGTTAATCTGAATCTGTTGAGATTTATGCTTGCCTGAGCTTGGGCGCCGCGCATATCTGTTTTGAGCAGGAAAGGGATATCATCATCCCAGCCGCTGGCGTTGCTTACAGTAGGATCAAAGCTTGTATCCCGATCCTTGCCGGTGAAGTAACGCATCTGCCAGGCAAAGACTTCGTCGGTGCTTGAGCCGTCATAAATTATATCCACAGAATGCGTGGATGAGTCTTTATTGTTATCCAGATCGTTACTGCTTAAGTAGCCTGGTGTCCCTATTTCATCGGCATAATAGCGGTTAAGGATGATGCCCAACCGTTGGTTATCCAGAAAGGAGTAGCCGGCATTAACAGAATAGCTGTCTATGTGGTCATATCCGCTGTTATGAAATCGATGCCCTGATCCGGTATCGTAGTCGTCCATTGTGGTGCGGGAAAAACTGCCGGAAAAATCAATGCCGGATTTTTCTCCCTCACCAAGGATGCCGCTTTCATAATACCCGTAACTGCCTATTTTACCGTAAACACCGGCTGATGGACTGCCTTTCCCTTGCCTTGTTATGATATTGATAACCCCGCCCATTGCCGCCGATCCGTACTGTACGGCACCGGGACCTCGGATGATTTCCACCCGTTCGACATTATTTGTCATGATTTTGGCCAGGTTGCCGGTGCCGGCCCGTCGGCCATTCAGCAGGACCAACACCTGCGCCTTCAAGTCGCTGCCAGAAGTTGCAGTGCGAAACCCGCGTATATTTATGGAGATCAGCTCGCCGGGATAAAGGCTGACGGCTCCCAGTCCCTTTTCCGTCAGCAGTTCGCCGACGTTACGGGCAGGGGAAGTGGCGATTTCCTCAGGGCTGATAACCATGACATCCGCGCTGACCTCCCGGACCGGCTCGTTGACCCGGGCGGCAGTCACCACCACTTCATCAAGGGACCTTGTTGCATCATCGGTTTCCGCTGCCGGAGAAACTGCGGGCGCGGCCAGACTCAGGAGAAAAATGGCTGATATTGTTTTTCTTCTCATGCCATTGCCCTCCGCTTCATTTGCGAAAACAGGGGGGCGGGGTTAAAGAGATACTCTATTGAATTCATGCTTCCCTCCCGGTTGCATACAGGTTTACCGGTCCAGGAAGATGGCTGATACATAAAAATCCCCGGACCAAAAAATTGATCCGGGGATTCCCTGTTTTTCCTCAGATACATTTGACTGTCTCTTGTCCGCGAAAACAGTTTCGTTTCTATTTGCCAGGCAGGTTTTCTGACTTTCGGATCAATCTAATCACCGCGTCTTCCCAGCTGGATTCCTTGGAGATATTTCCTCGTAGGTCCTATGGCCAGTGACATGCTGCGGTTTTTGTCCCCGATTACAGCGGCGGGCCCGTCCCTGATTTGCACAGGGTTCCCTATTAAGCTCGATTAAAAGCGCCTGAAAAAAATAATAGATACTGGTAAAAAAAGGTGAAGTCAAGGGAAAGCTGTGATGCTTTTATTGGGTTCCTTTTTTATGATCGGAAGGATGGTTATATGGTTATTTTAGTTTGACAGTTTTCTTTATTTCATTGATAATAAAATAAAAATATCATGTTCAGAATAAAAAAACGCAAACGTGATCGGGTACTGAAATGAAAATTGTCATTGTCGGAGCAGGAGCGTTAGGCCGGTTGTTCGGAGCATTGCTCTCCAAAGGGGGAGAAGATGTTTTTTTTGTTGATCTGGACCAGGAAGTTGTGGCTGCGATTAGTGATAAGGGTGTAGGTGTTGCCGGACATGATGAGGAACCTGATGATGCCCGGTTTTTTCCGGCCAGGGCAACATTAAACAGCCGTGATATTCAGGAATGCGACATTGTTCTCATGATGGTGAAATCCTATCATCTTTATGAGGCCGTTCTCGGTGTCTCACATCTTGTAAAAGAAACAGCTCCTCTTGTCTGCCTTCTGAATGGCTTGGGGCATATCGAAGTCATGGAGCGGGTTGTTGATCGTAAAAATATCATTATCGGCTTCACCAATATGGCGGCAACAGCTTATGGTCCGGGACTGGTTGTAAACGCCGGTGGTGGAAAAACCAAGATCGGCGAACATGATGGGAGCTTGAGCCCGCGCCTCCAGAAGATCAGTGATGTGCTGAATAAATGCTCCATTGAAACGGAAGCGGTTCACGACATCATGAGCAGGTTGTGGTGTAAGGTAATTGTTCACGCCGCCATCAATTCCGTGTCTGCCCTTGTCAGAGAACGAAACGGCCATCTTATCGAGAGTGTTGAATCCCTTTCTTTGCTGAAGCGTCTGATCGATGAAGGAGAAGAAGTGGCGCAAGCCTGTGGCGTGGTTCTCGGTTCAACCGATCTCTATGAAATGCTCATGATATCCTGCCGCCGTACGTTTAACCACCTTTCTCCCATGCTACAGGATATAATAAACAGAAGAAAAACAGAAGTTGATGCCTTGAACGGCATTCTCTATCGCTATGGGAAAAAACACGGTATCAATGCTTTAACCCACCTGACCATGTTTGAATTGATAAAAAGTGTGGAAAAGACATACACTATGCTTGATGAACAGGAAGAGCGTTTCTGAGCGTACCAAAATTCTGAAAAAACCTGGGTGAAACAATGGCAGACTGGTACAAGATTCTTGTTGCGGTGGATGGCAGCAGCCTTTCTGAGCGGGTGCTGAATTATGTGGGCGAAGTCGTCGGTGGAATTGATAAGGTTGAGATTTGTCTGTTGCATGTTTATCCGGAGCCGCCCCCTTATTATTTCACCGAAAAACATACTCTGCAGGAATATCGGGAGGAGAAAGAGACCGCTGCCCGCCAGATTTTCAGCGAGTCCCGAAAAATTCTTGCGGGGCATAACGTAGCAGATGCAAAGATGAGCACCATCTGTCTGATGGCGACAGGCAAAACTTTCAGTAAAACAATTCTCCAGGTACGGAAAGAGGGGGATTTCGGTACGGTTGTGCTCGGTAAACGTGGCATTTCCAAGGCTGAAGAGTTTCTGTTCGGCAGTGTGTCTAACGCGGTAGTCAGGGAAAGCAATGATTTTACCGTTTGGGTCGTTTCCTGACCTGATTGGTTGGTGACGCAAAAATGACGAAAACCCTCCATGATATTCCAGAGCATATCGTTTCTCTGTATAAGGCCCACCCTGTCTGCAACTCCATCCGTAGACAACCGAAAGTCTATATGGATACATCAAACTTCAGCTCTATTGATTACGGTGATATCATCAATGTGGATGAGCGGTACTTTGTCGTAACCGGCCACACCGTCGAAGGCCGCTTCGGCGTTGACGATCAGCCAAAACAGTGGGTTCCGAAGGTTGTTGATCTGGAAAGTAACATCCATTATATCATCAAGCTTGTCTTCCATGAGGTCTTTTCGGTTACTGTCGGTAGCTTTACAATACCCTGTTACCGAAGCCCGGAAAAGGAGGCACGTATACTTGAGTTGACACATGATCATCCCCGTTTCATGCAGGGAAAATCGGTGGAGGACGAGGTGGGAAATCTGGTGCGCATTCTTGACGTCATCAGCGGCCGCAGACTCGATAAATATATTTATCGTTTTGCCGGTTCCCACGAGGAGTATTTCTTTTCTCATTTGCCTGCAATTCTCACGCAATATATTGAATGCGCCAAGGCGATCAGCCTGTTGCACGAGGCTGGTTTCCGCCATGGGGACATCCGCCGGGATCATATCCTTGTCGAGTACGATTCCGGTCTGTTTCGCTGGATCGATTTTGATTATGAATTTTACCTGCCGGAGCGTCCGTTTGCCCTTGATGTGTTTGAACTGGGCAATCTGTTAATGTTTCTGGTTGCCAGAGGCAATTTCCATCCCCGGGAAATTGTAGATGACCCTTCACTCGGTACTAAAGTGCTTGAGACGATTACGCAGGATGATCTTTCACTGCTTTCCCGGAACCGGGTTGTTAACCTCAAAAAACTCTTTCCCTATATCCCGGATCCACTAAACAATATCTTTATGCGATTTTCCCAGGCGACAACCATTTGGTATGATTCAGTAAATGAGCTTGTCGAGGATGTAGAAAGTGCAATTGGTTCTTTTTGCGGGCTTGTGCGTTCCGATTGATTACTTGCTTGTTGCTACATCTCCTTTTCTTAAATTATCCGACTAATTAACGATAGTGACAGTTCCCAATGGTTATTTGCGGTACAGACAACTAAACTATCTCATCTCCTTGTTGTAGAATTTAACTGTTGCCTGATCTACACAGATGGGCTATCAGATAGCAATTAAGGAGTGCCCAGCTAACCGTTTGACATCAAGAGAGTCCTGAAATTTCGATGCGTCTGAAGGATGAATACGAAGCCGAGAATATCCAGATATTTTTTTGACAGGAATGACTACGTTCTGCTGAATATCGTTAATGATGTTCTCAACCGGGATGAGGCGCACAAACACGTCAAAAATTTGCTGATTCCCTATTTGCACCCACACGGCATTAAAGAGATGATCTCTTCAATGGGGCTCCGTATCGCCTACGCGGTCATCCATCTCCTTGGTTCACTCGAAGCTGGTAAGGCAGCGGACCGGCAGAATGCTCTCCGTTCTCTCCGTGATGAAGTATTATGCAGCTCGCAAAGCACCCTGCGCAGGAATACGGCTCGGGTATTGCTTGAAACCATGAAAGAGCTGGTTCGTTCCAAAGGTGACTATCTGCATCAGCTGAAGTTGGCCCGGGATTTCCGTACCGCAACCCTCGGTAAACCCCGCTTCATCCGCCAGCAATTGAAAAAATATCACCTTATTGAGATGCCGGAGGAGTGGAACCAGATAGCCTTTGACGATCATGTCCACGATGCTAATACAAAGGGCCGCAAATCCCCGACCCATCTGATTATGGATGCCTGGATAAAGGGTATTCGTCGTTTGACGGTAATTTACTACAATTTTATTAACGTTGAAGTTGTTGAGGAGTTGCTTGAATCAGCCGAGGTCATGGGAATTGCAGTGCGCATCGGTATTGAGTTTTCTGCCTCTTTCCATGGCCGATATGTCAAACTTATCTGGACTCCCCGCGGTTTTGCCGATAAGAAAGATTTCCTCAAATTCATAAATGAAGGGGCTGCCAAAGAATGCATGGATGAAGGGCGCAAAGTTTCCGAATATCAGCAGCGATACGTGCTTGATATATTTAAGGAATTTAACACACGGCATCGCCCGGTCATTAACGAAGCATACGGAATCCATCTGGCTCCGTTTGACCGGCAAGACTTCTTCTCTTTTGTTGGTTCAGGTCAGCCATCGCTTCTCCATCTCGCTAAATATATTTATAATCATATGCTGCCCGCCATGCGTGAACGAGTGGCTGGGTTCCGGGCGAAATGGGCTGATGCAGATGCGGAGGAAAGGCTCCGTATCAAACATGCTGTTGAGATAATGAACACTCTGGATCCTGATGCCATCATTGAAAGTTTTCTGCAGCCAGATAAAAATCCCGGTATCCATAATCCATTTTCACCCGGGGATGACCTTGATACGCCGGGGATGCTTCGTCTTGCTCCACTGGAATTGCTGACCCGTCTTGAGGGACTTCATTCCGGCTCCAGAGTTACGCTTAATTTGAGCGGTCTCATTCCCGCAGATGTGTTGGAGCTGCTTTATGATTGCAAAGGCAAGATAACCCATCTGGAAATTTTCAATCTCAAGGATTATACAACCGGCAAGGCTGTTCACTATGATGAAATCAATCGGTTGCAGCTGGCGATAAATCAGAGCAATATTATCCAATTAAAAAAAGTGATACAGAAATCAATCCGGGATGTGAGTGAGGCTGTTCCTCCTCTTGCAGATGCGGTGGAAAGAAAACGAAAACTCACCACCATATTGCATAATATGCCGGTCCTCCAGGGGTATTACAAAAATTCTCTGTTGAAATCCCGCATCGGCAGTGATTCGACTGGCAGCTCCAGGCATCGTTATGGCATGGGTCTCGTTATGAAAGATACCCTGTCGCAGAGAGCAAGGCATATGCTCGACAGCAAGCAGCTTCCTCGCCGATGGAATATTCCCGTTCGTATTACCGCCTATTTACAGACAACACTCATTCCCAAAGGGCAACAGCAGGGGCTTTGGGATCAGAAAAATGTCTCTTGGGAACAGAAAATCAGTGCCGCTACCCCTTTATGCTCCATTGGATCCGTCTTTTCCCACATGAATTTCTGCTATGAGAAACGCAGAGACTGGGTCGTTCAAGCATATTCGACTCACATGGAACCGCACGGAAATGTCTCGACACTGGGATGGATGCAGACCGGCCAGGATAATGCACTCTCTCTGGATGAGCCTGATGAACTGGAAGTAGAGAAAAAGATACCGCTAAGTTATTTGAATAACTATCTGAAAAACAGTCTGAAGATACTTATCGGTTTTATCCCTGCTTTTGCCACGTTTGCCCTGACTAAAGACTGGTGGTTTCTTGCCTATTTCGGCGCATTTATCTGGTTCGGCATAACGGGACTGAGAAATATTATTCAGTCGGTACTTGGTGCAGGAGGACTTGCGCGATCACCGTTGTTGAAATGGAAGGAGTATGTGAGCTGGAACAGGCTTTCCTATTCTCTGCTTTTTACGGGATTTTCCGTTCCACTCCTTGATCTGCTGGTGAAAACCGTGATTCTTGACCAGCTCTTCGGGATTACGACCGGCACCAACCCAATTGCATTGTATTCCGTTATGGCTCTGGCTAATGGAATTTACATATCCGGGCATAATATTTTTCGTGGCCTGCCCAAAGCCGCTGTTTACGGCAATTTTTTCCGCAGTATTCTTTCTATTCCCTTAGCTGTTGCCTTTAACGGAACTATCGGCTGGCTACTTGGTGGAACAAGTGCGCCCGGCGTAAGCGATATTCTGCAGAAGTGGGCTGCCGTGATTTCCAAACTGGCCTCGGACTGTGTGGCGGGATTAATTGAAGGATTAGCTGACAGATTCAACAATATCCGTTTTCGTTCCATGGACTATTCCGCAAAGATTGCGCAGATATTCGAAATTTATGCTACTCTTGAAGCCTTGTTTCCCGAATCTGATGTGTTGGCAATGCTTGAGAGCCCGAAAGAGTTTATGAAGGCGGTTGCGGAAAAGAATCCAGATCTGGAGAAAATTGTCATAATTAACGCCCTGGATTTGCTGTATATCTGGATGTATCAGCCCCGTGGGGCCAGTACCCTTTCTTCCATTATGAAATCCATGTCACCCGAGGAACGGCGCATACTGGTGGCATCCCAGCTTATTCTGGAGGAGGAGCGTCATATCAGCCAGCTTTTTGTCGATGGTGTGCTGGGGAAAAAATTTTCGAGGGCACTGGCCTTTTATCTTGATCAATCTGAGGATTACCTCAAATCCCTCCATGATCTCTCGCTGCGCTGTGCGTCCCAGGACTGACAAGTAAAATTGTCTGCTTGACGCCAGAAATTTTTTTTCGTCTTTTCCTTCCAATGCATTTATGCATTATCTCTTATAAAAGAGTCAAAGCAGCAACGAGAAGAAGCGAATTACGACATCTCGCCGCATTAAGCTGATCCATGTTTTTTTCCGTGGCTTTGTGGATCCTTTTCATGCTTGTTGATTCAGATCATGAGTTATTTACTCATATTTCCATCTGTAAAGGGTGCGTTTTTATTGCCGTCGCCGGCATGATCAAGGTAAAAAGTGAAGTTGGTGAAGGGGCAACTTCCCAGGTTTATTTACCAATGATTTCCGACGAGGGCAGATGTTATGGACATCTCGCATGCTGTACTGCAGGGGATTGAAGTAATCGTGCTTTCAGAATGAAATGTTCAAAAGACCCCGAGGTTGCACAATCCAGCGGACTGTTGAACTCTTGCATCGCGATAATCAACTCTAGACAAGGTGAGCGCATTATTGCCCTGTCGGATATCCTGGTTGATGGCAAATTTTTATGGATTGTGCTGGGGGTAGATTACAAATCAGATCATCGGTAGAGTTGGGCAAACCGTTCCCAGAAATCAGGGAATGATTTGGCAACGCATTTCTCGTTGATGATCCGGATTCCAGGAACAACCAGTCCAGCGACTCCGAAACACATGGCTATGCGATGATCATTATAAGTTTCGATTTCTGCTCCGTGCATGGCTGCCGCTGCGTCAATTCCTTCAATGATCAGCGCATCCTCTCTTTCCGATACCTTTGCTCCAAGTTTACTCAATTCGGTGGCCATGGCGTTTATCCGGTCACACTCCTTGATTCGCAGATGTGCAATATTTTTGATGATTGTCCGTCCTTTGGCTCGGGAAGCAACCACCGCGAGGGTTGGGGCGACATCCGGACAATCACCCATGTCGACCTCGATGCCGCGCAGTTCTTTGGGGCCGCTTACGGTTATTCCCTTGTTATTATAGGAGACAGTGCATCCCATTTTTTCGAGTATTTTTACCAGGGCAGTATCACCCTGCAGGGAAACTTCCGGCACATTGCTGACTGTGACAGTCCCGCCTGTTACCGCTGCGGCAGCAAAGAAATAAGAGGCGCTGGAGGCGTCCCCTTCAACCTGATAAATTTGCGGAGTATAACATCCCTGACCGACCACAAAGTGATTGAGGCTTTCATTTGCCTGTACCGCAACGCCGAATGAACGCATAATCGCCAGGGTCATAGTGACATAGGGCTTGGATGGAACATCGCCTTCGACATTGAGAACGGCCTGCTGTCCTGCATAAGGGGCGACAAGCAGGAGCGAGGAAAGATACTGACTGCTTTTCCCAGCGGGAAGGGTCGTTGTGCCCCCGGCAATACCGTTAGCGATGATTTTCAGCGGAGGACACCCCGTTCCCTTGATACTGGATATTTCAACTCCCCAACCGGAAAGGGCATGGATCAGAGGCGCAATGGGCCGTTCTTCCATTCTTTTTTCACCGGTGATAGTAAATTCCCCATGACCAAGCGCTGCTAGCGAGGTGAGAAATCGGGTGGCCGTACCGTTATTGCCGAGAAAAATTTCCCTTTCAGGTGTTTTAATCCGGCCACCGGTCCCCCTTACCGTCCATTGATCTCCCGCATTATTGATTTTTATTCCCATGGATTCAAGGGCCGTAGAAGTATAGCCCGTGTCTTCGCTGGCAAGCGGTGTCAGCAGGGTCGATTGACCGTTGGCCAGGGCAGCGGCAATAAGGGCTCGCTGGGTGATACTTTTTGAACCGGGTACGGTGACTATGGCCTGGATATGTTGAACAGGTTTTATCTCTATCATGATAACATTAAAGGAAGTAAGGGTTTATCTGGCTGAAAGAGAGGAAATGAGGCTTTCCCGCATGACGTCAACGGGAGCTTCTTCGCCTGTCCACAGCTTAAACTGGGCGGCACCCTGATAAAGCAGCATGGCAAGTCCGTTGACCACCTGACAGCCTTCCTCCGCGGCTTCACTGAGCAGTTTTGTTGAAAGGGGGGCATAGACAATATCCATCACTACGGCAAAGCGGGAGAGATTTTTCCGGCCAACAAGGCTTGTGTCCGTGTGGGGTGCCATACCGACGGAGGTCGCGTTTACCAGGCAATCCGCCGTCAGTTGCGGGATGGCATCCAGTGGATACCAGGGGCAGGAAAGGGTTGTGGCCAGTTGCCTGCCTTTTTGGGGAGTCCGGCTGGCAAGAAGAATCTGCGCACCTGCTTCAAGCAGGCCAAAACCAATGGCTCGAGCCGAACCTCCCGCCCCCAGGATCAATACTTTTTTACCGGACAGAGGAATTTTTTCCGCAAGCGCCCGGTTTGCACCTATCCAGTCAGTATTATGTCCGGTGATTCTACCGTTTTTTATGCAGAGAGTATTGACCGCTCCGATTTTTGCTGCCACAGGATCTATGTCGTCAAGGTGGTCTATGACCGCCTGTTTATGAGGAATTGTTACACTCACTCCCCGAATTCCAAGAGCTCTCAAACCCGTCATGGCGGAAGCAACATCGGTTACAGGGAAAGGGACATAGGCAGCATTGAGATTTAAGGCGGCAAATGCACTGTTATGCATGGCGGGGCTCAGGCTGTGGCTCACAGGATTACCTATAATACCGTGAATGATAGTCTTGCCGTTAATCTGCATGGCGTAAATTTTTTAAGCAATTGATTAGATCTGTTACGGCCAGCTGACCTGGAGCCGTTGCCTCTTTTTTATTCAGGGAAGCATACGTCATGAAACCTCCAAGTTCGAGAGTTGCCACCCGACTTATCATGCCGGCGCGCCCCATACAGAATGCGATAAGGGGGAAGCTTTCCCGGGCAGCGAGTTCCTGAAGCTGGAGAACTCTCAGAACATCGGTAAACCGATGGGCCATAGTGACAATTTTGCCAATATGGGCCCCGGAGTTTTTCTGTCGGACAAAGATTTTTTCGAGTTCGTTTTTGGCGGGCGTTTCTGTAAAATTATGCCAGGAGACAATTATTTTCGTCTGGTTGTTTCGGCTGGCAGCATCACAAAGTCTGTCTATTGAGGTCTGGTCGCTGTTCAGCTCTATGTCAACATAAGCAGCCCCCCCATTAACGGCCTGTAAGAGCAACTCATGTCGCTCCGACTCAGAAGTGTTACATTGCCCTCCTTCCCAGACGGGACGATTGGTGAAAAGCAAGGGGGGCGCGATTTCCTGCATGAAGGGTGTGATTGCCGGAGCAGTCAGGCTGTCCAGTCGTATCTCGATGACGTCAGCGAAGGATTTCACCGACAGCGCCGCTTGAATTGCATCATCGAGATTCTGCCGGGCAATGGAAACACAGATTTTGCCGGCAGGGAAATTATCGATTTGTTGAGGCATCGTAGTCTCCACAGGAATATAAGAAAAAGCAAAAAAGTAAAATTATTCCATCCCCCGTCTGTTGTCAATATTCTTGCCGATGTGTGATTTTTTTGGCAGGAGTTTGCCATCGCCAGGCATCATCATGAAAAGGACAGTAGCGGAGACCCTGATGGTCTTTCCGGGGAAGCCATATTTTTGAACTCCCGTGTCATGGCGCTTGGCGATGTATATGACGCTTTGTGTGTTCGCCGAGCTTAAGGATTTGATGAGGTTCTGCGCCGTTGTTTTGCCGATTCTCTATGGGGTAAAAAAATAGACATGAAGAGGATAAGGTGCTGCCCGGCAAATGAACGTATCATGCTGACGATTTACTTTACTGGAGAAGCGTTTGCAAAAAAACATTTCTCACATTGTAACTGAAGTTGCATTTTAGAAAATCTTCCTGGCCGGATAGGGCACGGCAGGAGGACTTCGCCTGAAAACTCCCCTGACAGGAATAAGGTGTTCATCAAAAGCCCTGGCTCCGCAATCAACTGCTGGATAGCGGTCGCCGGGCAGATTTTTCTCCAGCCTCAGGCCCCGGCAAAAACCGGGGCCTTTTTGTGTTGCCAATGCCTGGGTAATGGCTTGTGAATATTATTTGCAGAAATACCGGATTTCTTGCTAATATTTTACAGCGATCAGTCTACTGTTGAACATATGGATATTACTTGAAAAGAACGGGAGTATATGAGATATGGTCCGACTTTTTGTGGCCGTTGATTTGCCGGATGCTATAAAAAACGAACTGAATGCCATTGCTTTTGGATTACCTGGCGCAAAATGGGTCCCACCTGACCAGCTTCATCTGACGGTTCGTTTTATAGGAGAGGTCGATGGCGGGCTCTTTCGTGAAATCCAAAAGGATTTGGAAAGCATAGAGGCGAAAGGTTTTGATCTCCGCTTGAAGGGGCTCGGCTATTTTCCCCCGCGTCAGGAACCTCGTGTGCTCTGGGTCGGTATCGAGAAATCGGAAGCACTTCTGCATCTGCGGAGAAAAATCGACAGACAGTTAAATCAATTAGGGATTGCCGCGGAAAAAAGAAATTTTTCTCCCCATATCACTATTGCCAGGCTTAAAGAAACACCTGTTGGCAGATTGACTAATTTTCTATCTGGTAATGCTCTCTTTTGTCTACCGAAATTCTATGTTGACAGCTTTTATCTTTACTCAAGTGTTTTAACCACAAAAGGTGCTATCCATCAGCAGGAGGCTGCCTATCCTTTGAGTAATTCGTGAGAGGGGAAATTAGTACCGTTGCAGATGTTCCTCGATATTGAAACCACTTTCCTCATATTTTTTTAATTTCCGCCAAAGAGAAACCCGATCTATGTTCATTATTTTGGCGGCTTGGCTTTTGTTACCATCAACGCTTTTCAGGACGGACATTATATAGTCACGTTCGTGGTTTTCCAGTGTCTGAATTGGTTTCTCAGCCTTAGGAGAAGAGGTTGGATGCGATTGTTTGGACCCAAACTCGGAGGGAAGGTGATATGCCTTAATTTCAGGTTCACCGCATAAGGCAAGCGTCCTTTCGATGATATTTTCCAGTTCTCGTACATTGCCGGGATAATCATAATCCTGCAGCAGATCCATTGCTTTTGGTTCGATAGATTTGATTTTTCCTTCAGGAGCGGGATATTTGGCCAGGAAATGCCGGACGATGAGAGGAATATCATCCTTGCGGTCGCGAAGAGGCGGGATGTGGAGCGAGACAACGTTAAGACGGTAGTAGAGATCCTGGCGGAAACGCCCATGCTGCACTTCTTCCTGTAATTCTCTGTTCGTAGCTGCCAGAATGCGGACATCCACAGGGATTTCCTTGGTCCCACCGACTCTGATAATCTTTTTTTCCTGGAGAACCCGCAGCAGCTTCACCTGCATGTTAAGTGGCATCTCGCCGATTTCATCAAGCAGCACGACTCCTCCGTCCGCAGATTCAAGCAAGCCTTTTCTCCATTTTGATGCTCCGGTGAAAGCATCCTTTTCGTGGCCGAACAGCTCGTTCAGCATCAGCTCTTCTGTAAGCGCACCGCAGTTGATAGGCAGGAATCGTTTGTTCGCTCTGGGGCTCAGTTCATAAATGGTGCGTGCGACAAGTTCCTTTCCGGTCCCCGTTTCGCCGATAATGAGTACGTTGCAATCGAGGTGGGCGACCTGGGCTATGTTGTCCTTGAGTTTCAGGACGGCTGGGTTGTGACCGACAAACTGAGTCACTCCTTTTTTTGACATGATATGTTGTTTGAGACGGGATATTTCGTTGCGCAGGATGGTTTTTTCAAGGGCTTTTTTGACAAGCGCACGCAATTCATTAAGCTTGATAGGTTTCGACATATAGTAAAATGCGCCTTCAGCCATCGCTTCGACGGCAGAGTTAACCGTTGCATAGCCGGTTATGATAATGACCTCGGCATCGGGTTGCATTTCCTTGGCAACATTCATGACCTGGACACCGTCCATGTCCGGCATTTTCAGATCAGTTATTATCAGGTCGAAATGATTTTGAGTTAAAAACTCAACGGCCTCTTTGCCGCATGAGGCAGTCTCAACGTGATAACCTTCTCTGCTCAGAACATGGTGGATATTCTGAAGGTTGATAATTTCATCGTCAACTACGAGGATACGTATTCCTTTGTCTTCTTGCATTTTTTCCGTCTGGTTAATCTTCGAGTGATTGTGGTTTTTCGGTGGAGACAGGCAGAGTGATGATAAATTTTGTACCCTGCCCTAATTTGCTTTCCACTCTGATTGTACCGTTATGCTTTTTGATGATACCGTAGACAACAGCCAGACCTAGCCCTGTTCCCTTACCCACGTTTTTAGTTGTATAAAATGGATCAAAAATTTTCTGGATGCTGTTTTCATCAATTCCTGTTCCTGTATCTTTGATGGTGATAACGGCATTTTGCTTTTCACTGTCGGGTTCGGCTTGGATTGTTATTGTTCCTGGAGGGGTAGGAATGGACTGGATTGCATTGAGCAGGAGGTTAAGCAGGGCTTCGGTTAGCTTCTGCACATCAACGTTGACCGTGAGATTGTCAGGGATTTCCTTGTTAATAATTATATCGGCAGGTACGTCACTCGATACCAAACGAATGGCACGGTCTGCCACTTGGCTGAGATAGGCTGGCTGCATGGAAAAAGTCTGTGCTCGCGAAAATTCGAGGAGTCCTTTTACCGTCTCACTTGCCCGATGTGTTTCCTGCTCGATATTTTTCAGCAGACCTTCAATGAACTGGCAGTCTCCCTCCTGGAGTTCGGAGAGGGCAATTTGGCAGGATGTTGAAATATTATTAAGCGGATTGTTGAGCTGGTGTGCCGTTCCAGAGGCAAGTGTGCCGATGGATGACAATTTTTTTGCCTGGAAAAGTTGTTCCTGCTGTTCCTCAAGTTCTTTGACCATTTTATTGAATGCGAGCAACACGCTGTACAGTTCATCTTTGTGGTCTGGCAGGGGGAGAGGAGTGAATCGATTTTTTGCGATAGTCGTTGCCGCTTCTTCGATCATCTTTAAAGGCTTGATCAGGGTTTTGAAAAGCATAAAAGTTGTAGAAAGGGTGTAAACCCCAAGGAGCAGGAAATAAAAGAAAAGCTGTATCTGGAAATGCTGCACGAATTTACTGAGTTTATTTTGTTCAAAGATTACAAACTCATCGCTTACCGCAATAAGTTCCTTGCCGATTTTCCGTAATTTCTCGCGGTATTCGCTGAAAAGTTTTGAGTCCGTATCATCACAGGTTGCGCAATGATCTCTCAAATTTTCAGATGCTGTCTGGTATTCGAGGAGTTTTTTTTCTATTGCGTCAACAAGCGGAGGTTTCGGTCGGGTAAGAATATTCTGCATAACACCCAGATACTCGATTGCTTCATGGGTATATTTTTGTGAAGTCACAAGGTCTTCCATCTCGCCCCGAATAAAGAAATTCTTTTCGTAGCGTCTGATTTCGAGGCAGGAGTTACTTAGTCTGATGGCCTGAATGAGGATGGTGACATCCTCATTGAATTTTTCGAAATCGTTATATAGAAAGGCGCCAAGAGAAATAAAAAAAAAGAGCTTTACGAAAAAAAAGCTCAGCATTTTTTGTCGTAGATTAAGATGGAACATTGCTTATTCTCTTTATGATTTGCTTAACAAGGCCTGATGTTGCAGATCGACGAAACAGCAAGTTTCAGGCCGTATGATTTTTTTGTCTGCCGGAAATTTCAGATTGCAGCACATCCTTGCTCCTGAAAGAGAAGGTTGTTGGAGAAAGTATTTTTTTTATCCAAGATGAGATGCGGGGATATTTACAGAAATAGATTAAGTGTTGCATCATGCATCAGTGTTACGTTTTGTAATATTGCATAAAGCAATACAGGCTTTTTGTCCAGTTTTTTCTATCCTTCGCTTTATGAAAGGTTCCCGCATAGTTCTCTGCTAAAATTTATTTTTTGTAAATTATGCTTCAATATGCAACGAAATGATGACAAGCTAACTGCCGCCGGAGAATGAGCGGTATTTGTCAAAAATGGCTATTTTTTTAATGTCTACTGTGACTGGCAGTTATTTGGCGTGATTATTTTGGATTGAATATTTGTCGGAATTCAATATTCTGAGATGAGAGGTACAATTTGGAAAGCATATCACCGGCAGGATACCTTGTTATAGAATTAATGAGGCTTCATATGCTCCGGATTGAAACGGGATTATACGGTTGTGGGGCTTTTTTTTGCCAACGTAGAGTTTCGGATTTCCTGATTTTAACGGGATACAATGCAAAATGCTAGAAGGAGAAAGCGAATGAAGACTCTGGCTAAAATATCTCGACGTTTTTCGGGATTTCTTGCAATACTTGCCGCAGTCTCTTTGTTCATCAAAACAGCCACTCCCTGTTATGCCAACGAGGCGGTTGGTGAGGTGGTCCAGGGAAATATGGCAATCCTCAATCTATATGGCAAAATCCTTAATCCTCATGGCACTGGAGTGGGGGATGCCAATGTGGAAATCGAAGTAGGTGGACATCCTCTCGAAGCCGGCAAAAAAAGCGGGCATGGGGGGAGCATCGGTGGGTTGCGGACGGAAATGGATGGAACCTTTCAGGCACAGTTTGCTGTTCCAGTGAGGGTGCTGGAAGGAGCTGAGGTAAGAATAAAGGTCTTTAAGCCGAGTTATGCCAGAGATAGTGTTACTATAAACCAAGATAAAATTCTCCGTAGCGGTAATGAATTTACGGCACATGCGGAGATTCCAATCAAACGGACGACAGGACCGGCCTTCTGGATCGCGACAACAGTTTTTATTCTCGCCTATGTTCTGATTTCCTTCGAGTTGCTCCATAGAACGCTTGCAGCCATGCTGGGAGCGTCAATCATGCTGGTCATCAGCTATACGTTGGGTACTTTGAATCCTGAATATCATATTCTCTCTTATGAGAGTGCTATCAAGGCCATTGATATGAACGTCATCCTTTTATTGATGGGGATGATGATTATTGTTGGAATTCTCAAGCATACAGGTGTGTTCCAGTGGTGCGCGTACAAATGCTATCAGCTGGCTAAAGGCAATGTGATTATACTTGCGGTTATTCTTATGAGTTTTACGGCTTTTGCATCTGCTTTTCTTGATAACGTAACAACTATGTTGTTACTCACTCCAGTATCCATCGAGATCGCCTTGTCGCTGGGAATTTCTCCCATAGCTCTGCTCATTCCCGAAATTCTTGCCTCAAATATCGGAGGAACGGCAACGTTAATCGGTGATCCACCAAATATTATGATCGGTTCCTACGCCGGTCTCACATTTATGGATTTTGTCCGGAATTTAACCCCTGTCTGCCTCGCTTCAATGATTATTCTTTTTATATACGCTAAAATTGCCTACGGCAATGAGTACAACAAGGCCAAAGTCGATGACGTGCAAGCCTTTATCGTTCAGTTGCGGGAGGAATACAGGATTACTGACGGAACATTGCTCTGCGTTGGGATGATTATTATGGGAATTGTAATCAGTATGTTCCTGACGCATGGTTATTGGCATATGGAGGTGAGTATTGCTGCAGTTTTCGGTGCTTCTCTGCTGTTTACTTATGGTCTGTTGACCAAAAAAATCAAGTTGCTGGAGCTTATTGAAAAAGATATTGAGTGGACAACACTGCTTTTTTTCATGTTTCTTTTTATTCTGGTGGGTGCTGTTGAGGAAACAGGTCTGCTTGATATCATAGCAGACTGGGTTCTCCGACTTTCACACGGGAATCTGACGGCATCTATCTGTCTTATACTCTGGGTGGCAGCCATCATGAGTGCCTTTATTGACAATATTCCCTTTACTGCCACTATGCTGCCAATCGTTGCTTATCTTACCGAGGTTATTCCCGGTGCCGAAAGTAATGTTCTCTGGTGGGCTCTGGCCTTTGGCGCCTGTTTTGGGGGTAACGGGACGATGATCGGTGCAAGCGCTAACGTCGTGACATTAGGTATAGCCGAATCAGCAGGATATCCGATCAAATTCATCAGTTATATGAAAGTTGGATTTTTGTATATGCTGATCAGTGTCGCAATTGCTAATGTCTGGCTTCTGATGTTTTACTAGCGGTCCTTTGACAAGGAGTAATTTATGGATATGAAAAAAAAGGAATTATCGCGATTTTTACTTCCGATCGATGTGCCGGGG